>JANNKG010000102.1:0-11965 GCA_031396185.1 Burkholderiales bacterium
GCGAGCACGTGCAGCGCGGGACCGCCTTCCCACCAGCCGGGGTAGTAGTAGAACTTGGCAACCTTGTTGAAGCCGAGCTTCTCATCGTCGTAGGGGCCGACCCACTCGGCCGCGTCGATGGTGCCCTTCTCCAGCGCCGGATCGATCTCACCGCCGGCGATCTGTTGCGGCACCACACCCAGCTTGGCGAGCACCTGCCCCGCGAAGCCGCCGATGCGCATCTTCAGGCCCTTCAGGTCGGCGACGGTCTTGATCTCCTTGCGGTACCAGCCGCCCATCTGCGCGCCGGTGTTTCCGGCGAGGAACGCCGTAACGCCGTATTCCTTGAGGAATTCGTTGTAAACCGCCTCGCCGCCGCCCACGTACCACCAGGCGTTGAACAGCCGGCAGTTCATGCCGAACCGGATCGCGGTGCCGAAGGCGAAGGTGGGATCCTTGCCGACGTAGTAGTAGGGCGCCGTGTGGCAGGCCTGCACCGTGCCGTTCTGTACCGCATCCAGGGCCTGCAGCCCGGGCACGATCTCGCCGGAGGCGAACACCTGGATCTGGAAGCGGTTGTTGGTGGCCGAGGCCACGCGCTTGCTGATGATTTCGGCCGCGCCGAAGATGGTGTCCAGGCTCTTGGGGAAGCTCGACGTGAGCCGCCACTTGACCTCTGGCCCGCCCTGCGCGAATGCCGGCGCGACTCCTGCGGCGAGGATGCCCGCCATCCCCGCGCCCGCCGAATTGATGAAATGCCTGCGTTTCATTTTCTTCCTCCTGGGATTGTTCGAGTTGGCCAATCGCGATCGAATTGCGCCGGGCACAAGCCTAATCCCCGGCGGGACAAATTAATAGCCCTAGTCGCCGGCGATCGTCATCCGCGCGATGAGTATCGATCCGCAGTGTTTCGAGCCGCGCGTGACCGCATCGCTGCCGACCGCCTCGATGCCGGCGAAGATGTCGAGCAGGTTTCCCGCGATCGTGACTTCCTCGACGGGAAACTGGATTTCCCCCCCCTCGACCCAAAACCCCGAGGCGCCGCGCGAGTAGTCGCCTGTGACCGGATTTACGCCCTGTCCCATCAGCTCGGTGACCAGGAAGCCGCGGCCCATCTTGCGCACCATCGCGTCGAGGTCGAGGGCGCCGGGCATGGCCACCAGGTTGTGGTTGCCGCCGGCGTTGCCGGTGGTCTCGAGGCCGAGCTTGCGCGCCGAGTAGGTCGACAGGAACCAGCCGCGCAGGATCCCGTCCTCGACCACCGGCCGCGCTGCGGTGGCCACACCCTCGGCGTCGAAATAGGCGCTCGCCATCTCGCCCAGCCGGTGGGGATCCTCGAACAGGTCCACGCCCGCGGCAAACACCCGGGTGCCGACGCGATCGAGCAGGAACGACGAACGCCGGTACAGGTTCGAGCCGCTCGCGGCGGAGACGAAATGGCCGAGCAGGCTAGACGCGATGTTCGCCTCGAAGATGACCGGTGCTTCGGTGGTGGGCAAGCGGCGTCCGCCGAGGCGGCGCACGGTGCGGGTGCCGGCGGTGCGGCCTACGCTCTCGGCGCTCTCCAGCTGCAACGGGTCGCGGTGGGTGGTGTACCAATAGTCACGCTGCATGCCGGCGGCGTCCTCGGCGACCACGCTGCAGCTGATGCTCGACTTCGAGGTCGGGAAGCCGCCGATGAACCCGCGCGTGTTGGCGAGAACGAAATCCGCGTCGTGGGCCGATACCGTGGCGCCTTCGGTATTGCTGATGCGCTTATCGACGGCGAGCGCGGCAGCCTCCGTCCGGCGCGCGATCTCGATGCACTCCTCGACGGTGAGGCCCCAGGGATGGAAGAGATCGAGATCGGGGGGCGCGCCGCGGAAAAGCCGCTCGGCATCGGGCAGGCCCGTGGCCTCGTCCTCGGCGGTGTGGCGCGCGATGGCGCACGCCGCCTCGACGGTGCGCTCCACCGCCTCGGGCGAGAGGTCCGAGGTGCTCGCGTTGCCGCGCCGCCGGCCGAAATACACCGTGATTCCCATGCCCTTGTCGCGGTTGTACTCGACCGTCTCGACTTCGGCGCGCCGCACCGATACCGATTGGCCCACTGCGGCCGAGACCTCGACCTCGGCGTCGGCCGCTCCACGCGCGAGGGCAATCTCGAGTGAGCGCCGTGCGACGTCGGCCATTGCCTCACGCGACAGCGGCAGGGATGCGGAGGCTACGGGATGGTCAGGCATGGAAGGGGTCCCGGTGCCGCCCGAAAGGTTCTACACTCTCGCGGCTGGAAGAAAGCGGGAAATGCGATGGAAGAAGACGATTTTATCAGCAAGACACGGCGCAAGCGGCAGATGACCGACTTGCAGCGCCTGGGCGCCGAGCTCGTGGAGCTGTCCCCCGAGCAGCTCGCGCGGATCGACATGCCGGAGCGGCTGCGCGACGCGGTGATCGACTGCAGGCGCTTCACCTTGCACGAGGCGCGGCGCCGCCAGATGCAGTACATCGGCCGCATCATGCGTGACCTCGACTCGGGACCGATTGCCGAGGCGCTGGAGGGGCTGCAGTCGCCCTCGAAGAAGCAGACGGCGCTGTTCCACGTCGCCGAGAAATGGCGCGACGAGCTGCTCGCCGACCCGCAGGCGATCGTGCGCTTCGAGCGTGAGTTCCCGCACGCCGACGCCCATCGCGTGCGCGTCCTGATCGATGCGGTACGCGCCGAGCGCGCGGCCAAGCGCGCGCCGAAGCACTTCCGCGAACTCTTCCATGCGGTCAACGCGACGGTCCAGGAACACGCCAGGGAAACATGAGCAATTCACCGGAATCCGTTCGCATCGGGCTGGTTGCCACCAGCGACCGCGCCTCCCAGGGCGTGTACCGCGATGAGGGCATTCCCGCCCTCGAGCAGTGGCTGGGGCAGGCGCTCCTTAACCCGCTCGAGTTCGAGCGCCGGCTCATTCCGGATGAGCGCGCGACCATCGAGGTCACGCTCAGGGAACTGGTCGACGACCGCAAGTGCCACCTGGTGGTCACCACGGGCGGCACCGGCCCAGCCGCGCGCGACGTCACGCCCGAGGCGACCCTCGCCGTGGCCGACCGCGAGATGCCGGGGTTCGGCGAGCAGATGCGCCGCATCAGCCTGGAGTTCGTGCCCACCGCGATCCTGTCCCGCCAGGTGGGCGTGATTCGCGGCTCGACGCTGATCCTCAACCTGCCCGGGCAGCCGAAGTCGATCCGCGAGACCCTCGAGGGCCTGAAGGGCGCGGACGGCAAGGCGATCGTCGCCGGGATTTTTGCCGCAGTGCCCTACTGCATCGACCTCATCGGGGGGCCCTACCTCGAGACCCGCGAGGAAGTGGTCAAGGCCTTCCGTCCCAAATCCGCACTGAGAACGAGGAATTGAATTGGAGCTGCTGCCGCATATCGAACTTGTTACCGGCCCCGATCCCGTGGGCACCGTCATCTGGATGCACGGCCTCGGCGCGGACGGCTGGGATTTCGTCCCGATCGTGCGCGAACTGCCCCTGCCCGAGGACGTCGCAATCCGCTTCATCTTCCCGCATGCGCCGGTGCGCCCAGTCACGCTCAACAACGGCATGGAGATGCGCGCCTGGTACGACATCGCGATGAATGACATCGCGCGCCTGCCCGACGAGCGCGGCATCCGCGAGTCGCAGGGCGCCGTCGGGCAGCTGATCCGGCGCGAGCGTGAGCGCGGCATCGCCTCCGAGCGCGTCGTGCTTGCGGGGTTCTCCCAAGGCGGCGCGATCGCGCTCCAGACGGGACTGCGCCACGCGGAGCGCCTCGGCGGGATCGCGGCGTTGTCGACTTACCTGCCGCTCGAGGATTCCCTCGAGGCCGAGGCGGCGCCCGCCAACCGTGCGACCCCGATCTTCATGGCGCACGGCACCGAGGACCAGGTCATCCCGATGCGCATGGCCGAAACGTCGCGCACGGCCCTCGAGCGTCACGGCTACGAGGTCGAATGGCACGACTGGCCGATGCCGCATTCGGTGTGCGCCGAAGAGATCGAGGCGCTCTCCGCCTTCCTCGGGCGCGTGCTGGGTAGCGGCCGCGCCGCGCCCGCGCGCTCCTCGATCATCCTGCCGGGGGCCTGACCCGGAATCTTAGGAGATCCCGGGGCTGTGCGACGCCATGCGCAGCGGCTCGAGGGCAGCTCGCAGCACCGCGGGCAGCTCCACCGGGCGGCGTGAACTGCGATCGACGTAGACGTGCACGAAATAGCCCTGGGCCGCCGCGGTGCCGGCGCTCTCCGCGAAGAGCGCGATCTCATAGCGCACGCTCGTGCGGCCGACATGGGCCACACGCAGGCCCGCGGTCACGGTTTCCGGATAGGTCAGAGGCGCGAGGTACTGGCAGCCGGTCTCGACCACCAGCCCGATGACCGGGCTCGCTTGGATGTCGAGCGCGCCCCGCCCGATCAGGTAGGTGTTCACTACGGTGTCGAAGTAGGACAGGAAGTGGACGTTGTTCACGTGGCCGTAGGCGTCGTTGTCCATCCAGCGCGTGGTGATGGCCTGGTGATAGCGGTATTCGCCGCGGGTCGCCGCGGTGGGTTTTGCTGACGCGGGGCGGGCTACGCCGGATTGACTCATGCGGTCCGCGCGGTCCTCAGCCGTCCGCGCTCTTGGAGGCACCGGCGAATTCGCCCGGGACGGGAACCAGGAACTTGACCGTCCGCGCGAAAGTGCCCGGCACGATCGACAGGCCGCCCGCAAGGAACGCCTCAACCTCCTCGCGCCGCTTGATCGTGTCGTGGTAGCCGAGCTCGATCAGCTCGCGGCAGTAGCCCCGCTCGAACAACAGGTAGGACGCGAGGTTCGCACCGCCGCGGCGCATCGCGCCGATCGAACGTAGCAGGAAGCGGATCGGCCACGGCAGGCTGCGCACGTGCTTGACAGCAATGGTGTCGAGCGGCTCGCTGGGCGTGAGCACCAGCACGTCCACATGGTGCAGCGTGAGCCCCATCTTTTTCATGGCCTCGGGCGGCACGGCACTCACCGTGCGGTTGATGCGCTCGAGCCTCTCCAGGTCCACCGCGAGGCTGTCGAGGAAGATCGAGTTCATCACGTGGCCGGCGACCTGCGCGAGGGTCGGGTAGAGGTCGCCGCGGGTGCGATCGGGCTCCTCGTTGCGGATGCGCGCGGTGCCCACCACGATGACGCGGTCGGCCCCCAGGTGCAGCGCCGGGCTTACGGGGGCGATCTGGCGCATCGAGCCGTCACCGAAGAACTCGCGGTTGAGGTGGTAGGCGGGGAACAGGAATGGGATCGCGCTCGAAGCCATCAGATGCTGCACGGTGATCTGGGTCTTGATGCCGATCCGCTGCGAGCGACGCCAGCCCTCGAGCCTCTCGGCGCCCTGGAAGAAACTGCAGCTCTGCCCCGAGGTGTAGCCCGAGCAGGTGATCGACACCGCGTCGAGCGCGCCCGCGGCGACGTTGCGCTCGATACGGGCGAAGTCGAGGTAACGGCCGAGCAGGCTCTCGAGCGGGCGGTTGTCGAGGAGCGAGATGCGCTTGTTCTTCAGGAACGCGCCGAACAGGAACCCGGCGAACCAGCGGGTGCTGTTGGCGAGAACGCCGGGGAAGTCGGCGCGGTAGACGTGGTGGGGCTCGAAGTTGTGCCAGACATCCAGTAAATGGTCGACGGCGGCGCTGAAATCGTCGGCGTGGACCGCGAGCGCCCCGGCATTCACGGCGCCCGCCGAGGTGCCGCAGATGATCGGAAACGGGTTCACCTTCGGATCGGGGAGCATTTCCTTGATCGCCTTCAGCACGCCTACCTGATAGGCGGCACGGGCGCCTCCGCCCGCCAGCACGAGACCCGCCTTGCCGCCTCCCGCCGTGGTTTCCATCGCTCCCCCGTTGGGCCGTAGCGGGCGCGTCAGGATCGCCCGGCCGCAGCCTTCCCCTTCTCCTTGCGTACTGGTGTACCCGCAGCGCGAGCGTTTTGCAACATTTCCTCGGCGTGGCGCCGCGTTGCCTCGGTGATCCTGAGGCCCCCGAGCATGCGCGCGACCTCGGCCACACGCTCGACGGGATCGAGCGCCTCGACCGTCGCCACCGCCCCGCTGCGCCCCTCCTGCTTCGCCACGCGCAGCTGCGAGCGCGCGTGCACGGCCACTTGCGCCAGGTGCGTGACCGAGAGCACCTGGTGATGGCGCGCGAGGGATTGCAGCAGCTGCCCCACGACTTCCGCCACCGCGCCGCCGATACCCGAATCCACCTCGTCGAAGATGAGCGTGGGCACCGACGCCTGTCCCGACAGCAGGACCTGGACCGCGAGGGACAGGCGCGAGAGCTCGCCACCGGAGGCGACGCGGGCGAGGGGGGCGAGCGCCTGCCCCGCGTGGGTGGCGACCTGCAGCTCGACGGACTCGAGGCCACCCGCGCCGGGCGCGTCGAGCGGTTCGATCACCGCCTCCATCCGTCCGCCCGGCATCGCGAGGCGCTGCATGGTGTCGCTGACCTTGGCTCCGAGGCGACGCGCAGCATCGCGCCGCTGTTGCGAAAGCTGGGTCGCGAGCGCGCGGTAAGCGTGCTCGGCAGCCGCCTCCTGGCGAACCAGCTCCTCGAGGCTCTCCTCACCGCCCAAGTCAGCCAAACGAGCGCGACGTTCGGCGAGCGCCGCCGGCAGCTCGCCCGCGTCGACGCGGTACTTCCGCGCGCTGTCGAGCACCGCCTTCAGTCGCGCATCGAGCTGGCCCAACCGTGCCGGATCCACGTCGAGCCGCTGCAGGTAGCGACGCAGCTCGTGCGCAGCCTGGCCCGCGTGCACGCCGGCCGTCTCCGCGTCGCGGCGCGCATCATCGAGCGCCGGGTCGAGCGCGCTTGCGGCGGCCAGTCGTGCGGCGACCGAGGCGAGGCGCGCGGTCGCCGCACCTTCGGATTCATCCAGCGCCTCGGCGCATTCGGAGACGGTGGCGATGAGCTCCTGCGCATGGGCGAGGCGGCGGTGTTCGGCCTGGTCATCGGCCCACTGCCGCGATTCGAACCCGAGCGCCTCGAGGTCGCGAATCTCATGGGCAAGGAGCTCGCGCTCGCGCGCCGACGACTTCTGCGCGCCCTCGCGGCTGCTGCGCTGCTCGGCAAGCCTGCGCCAGGCGGCAAACAGCGTCGCCACCTCGCGCGCGACGTCGCCGGCGCCGGCGAAGGCATCGAGGAGCGCCCGCTGGCGGTCGCGCTTCAGCAGGAGCTGGTGGTCATGCTGGCCGTGGATGTCAATCAGCCGCTCGCCCAGCTCGCGAAGTTGCGCGGCAGTGGCGGGCCGGCCATTCACGAACCCGCGCGAACGCCCGGTCGAGTCCACGGTGCGTCGCACCAGGCAGTCGCCCTCCTCGAAATCCTGCGCAGCGAGCCACTCACGCGCCGCGGGGAGCGCGGCCACGTCGAAATCGACGCTCACCTCGGCGCGGCTCGCCCCCGCACGGATCACCGCGGGGTCGGCGCGATCGCCCAGCGCGAGCTTCACCGCATCGATCAGGATCGACTTGCCCGCGCCGGTTTCGCCGGTCAGCGCCGTGAATCCGCTCGCCAGCTCCAGGTCGAGCCGCTCGACGATGACGTAATCCCGGATTGAAAGCGCGCGGAGCATGGAGAGTTATGCCGGCAAAAAGCTTGGGAACGCAGATGGCCGCAGATAAAATCCCGAGTGAGTTACGTGCCTGCGTTCGACGGAGCCACGAACTATCCCGAAAGCTTTATCTGCGGCCATCTGCGTGCCTTTATCTGCGTTCATCTGCGTTCCACGGGTCGCCTCCGTCGGCAGACGGGGGAAGTCAAGAGGCGCGCTCGGTCCAGCGCAGCTTCTGGCGCAGCATCGAGAAGTAGCGGTAGCCCTTGGGATGCAGGAGGATCGCGGGCTTCGGTGCGGCCTGCACGCACACCACGTCGCCATGCTCGAGCTGGATATGGGCCTGGACATCAAAATTGGCCCGGGCGTCGGTGCCGCGCACCAGCGTGATCTCCACCTTCGAGGAGCTGCGGATCGCCACCGGGCGGTTGGAGAGCGTGTGCGGCGAAATCGGCACCAGCGCGATCGCCTGCAGCGACGGATGCAGGATCGGCCCGCCCGCAGAGAGCGCGTAGGCGGTCGACCCCGTGGGCGTGGCGACGATGAGGCCGTCGGCGCGCAGGCTGTAGATGAACTCGCCATCCACCGTGACCGCGAATTCGATCATGCTGCCCACCGCGCCGCGGCTCACCACGATGTCGTTCATCGCCAGCGCCGCGATCATGGTCTTGTTGTCGCGGCGCACCGAGCCCGACAGCAGCAGGCGCTCCTCGGGGACGAAGTCGCCTTCGAGCACCGCCTCGACTGCGCTCGAGACGCTGTCGGCGGGAATGTCGGTGAGGAACCCGAGGCGGCCGAGGTTCACGCCCACCAGTGGCACGCCGTGCTCGGCCATCAGGCGCGCGCACGAGATGAGCGTGCCATCCCCCCCGACCACGATCGCGAGGTCGGACCGCGCGGCAATCGCCTGCATGTCGACCGTGGCGTCGGGCTTGGAGCGCGAAGCGCTGGCGGTGCGCGGATCCATGACGATCGACACGCCGCGCGCGCGCAGCACCGCGGAAACCTGGTCGAGAATGTCCAGCAGATTCGCCGCATCGCTCTTGCCGATGACGGCCACCGTCTTGAAGGCGGGGGGCATGCGCGCAATTAGAGCATGATTGTTTGTAGAATGACTCTTCCGATGCTCTCCGAACGCGCCCAAAACCTGCTCAAGATCCTGATCGAGCGCTACATCGCCGACGGGCAGCCGGTCGGCTCGCGCTCGCTGTCGCGCTTCTCGAGCCTCGAGCTCTCGCCCGCCACCATCCGCAACGTGATGGCCGACCTCGAGGAAATGGGGTTCGTGGCGAGCCCGCACACCTCCGCGGGGCGCGTGCCCACACCCAAGGGCTACCGCTTCTTCGTCGACACCTTGCTCACCGTGCGCCCGATGGAGGAGATCGACCGCCAGCAGCTCACCGAGCAGCTGATGCCCGACGACCCGCACCGCGTGATCGCGGCCGCTTCCCAGGTCCTCTCCGACCTCACCCATTTCGCCGGAATCGTGGTTGCTCCACGACGCCGCGGAGCGGTGCTGCGCCACATCGAGTTCTTCGGGCTGACCGAAAAACGCGTGCTGCTGATCATCGTCGCGAGCGACGGCGAGGTGCAGAACCGGGTGCTGGTCACCGACCGCAGCTACTCGCCCTCGCAGCTCATCGAAGCGGCCAACTACATCAACCAGCACTACGCCGGCCTCGAGTTCGACCAGTTGCGTACCCGGGTGCGCGGTGAGCTCCTCGACCTGCATCGCGACATCTCCGGCCTGATGCAGGCCGCGATCGCGATGGGCAGCGAGGCCCTGCGGCCCGCCGCCGACGGGGTGGTGATCTCGGGCGGGCGCAACCTGCTCGAAGTCGACGGGATCTCCAACGACATGCAACGCCTGCGCCGGCTCTTCGACGTGTTCGAAAGCAAGACCCAGCTGCTCGAGCTCCTCGAGCAGAGCGAGCTCGCCGACGGCGTGAAGATCTTCATCGGCGGTGAATCGACCCTGGTGCCGCTCGACGAATGCTCCATCGTGACCGCCCCCTACGAGGTCGATGGGCAGATCGTCGGCACCGTGGGCGTGATCGGCCCGACGCGCATGGCCTACGAACGGGTGATCCCGATCGTGGACGTGACCGCGAAGCTGGTCTCCTCCGCGCTTTCGCGCTGAGTTGCGATGCAAGACCACCGCCCGGGCGCCGCGCCCGCACCCGGAGTGCTGCTCGTGAACCTCGGCACGCCCGATGCGCCGACCACTGGCGCGGTGCGCCGGTACCTTCGCCAGTTCCTGTCGGATCCGCGCGTGGTCGAGCTGCCGCGCCTCGTCTGGCTGCCGATCCTCTATCTGCTGGTCCTGCCGTTTCGCCCGGGCAAGAGCGCCCGGAAGTACGCCAAGATCTGGACCCCCGACGGCTCGCCGCTGCGGGTCTATTCGCTGCGCCAGGCGCAGATCCTCAAGGGCTCGCTGGGCGAGCGCCTGCGCGCCCTGGTTCCGGTGGAAGCGGCGATGAGCTACGGGCGGCCCTCCATCGCCGAAGGGCTTGCCGAGCTGAGAGGGCGCGGGTGCGACCGCGTGCTGGTGATACCTCTCTATCCCCAGTACACCAGCAGCGCCACGGGAAGCGTCGAGGACGCCATCGGGAGAGCGCTGCGCAAGTGGAAACCCGCCCCCGAACTGCGGCTGGTCCGCGACTTCCACCACCACCGGGCATACGTCAAGGCGATCGCGAAGAACGTGAGCGACTACTGGTTCAAGCACGGCCGTCCCGATCGCCTGGTGATGAGCTTCCACGGAATCCCCCAGAAGACCGTGGACCGCGGCGACCCGTACCAGGCGCAGTGCCTCGAGAGCGCGCGCCTGATCGCCACCGAGCTTGGCTGGAATGACTCGCGAACCCTGGTCACCTTCCAGTCGCGGTTCGGCGCGGCCGAATGGCTGCGGCCCTATACCGATGTCACCTTGCGCGCCCTCGGCAAGGAAGGCGTCGGCCGCGTGGACGTGGTGTGCCCGGGGTTCGCGGCCGATTGCCTCGAGACGCTCGAGGAGATCGCCATGGAGGTCCGGGAAGCATTTGTGGAGGCGGGGGGCAGGGAGTTCCATTACATTCCTACCACGAACGACACCCCCGCCTGGATGACCGCCCTCAGCATCCTGGCCCTCGAAAATCTCGAGGGCTGGACTCCCCCACCCCGTCCCAAGCCCGAGAACTAGTCATGCTGACCCTCCTCGCCCGTTGGATCGTCAACGCGGCCGCGCTCCTTCTGGTGGCCTACCTGTACCCCGGCGTTCAAGTGGAGAGCTTCGTGGCCGCCGCGGTCGCCGCGCTGGTCCTGGGGCTGGTCAATGCCGTGGTGCGGCCCTTCCTGGTGTTGCTGACGCTGCCGGTCACCCTGCTGACCCTCGGGCTCTTCCTGTTCGTGTTCAACGCGCTACTTTTCTGGGGGGTCGCGGAAATCGTGCCCGGATTCGGGGTCACAGGGTTCGGCGCATCGCTGCTCGGCTCCATCCTCTACAGCGTTGTCACATTGCTCACGAGCTGGCTGCTGTTCACGCGCCGCAAGTAGGCACCCGAAATACCCTTGAAAACTCGGGGCCATAGCCCCATGTCGCAACAAGCACCTGAATTAATGAGGAAATCGCCGTGACTGACGCAGAAATGGCGGGGTTGGGCGCCGCCAATCCGGTTGCGCAGCCGCCGCTATCGGAAGGCGCCCCGGAGGCCGGCTCCGACCCCCGTATCGCGGAGCTGGAATCCCGGCTCGCCGCTGCGGCGGGCGACGCGGAGAAGGCGCGCGAGGAATGGCTGCGGGCCAAGGCGGAAACCGACAACATTCGTCGCCGTGGCCAGGAGGACGTCGCCAAGGCGCATCGCTATGCGTTGGAGGCGTTCGCGAGTGCGCTCCTCGCGGTGAAGGACAGCATGGACGCGGCCCTCACCGTCGAGAACACCTCGATCGAGTCGTTCAAGGAAGGCGTCGAGCTCACGGCGCGCCAGCTGCAGGCCGCCTTCGAGAAGTTCGCCATCCGGGAAATCGTCCCGCAGGGCGAGAAATTCGATCCGCATCGCCACCAGGCGATCAGCCAGGTCGATGCCGACCAGGAACCCAATACCGTGGTGTCGGTCCTGCAGAAGGGCTACCTCCTCCACGACCGCGTGCTGCGCCCCGCCCTGGTGATCGTCGCGAAAAACCCCGACCCTCCCGCTTGAATTCGCGGGGAATAACCCTACTTCCCAACTAGGTAATAGAACCCAGAACTAAGGAAGACGGACATGGCTAAGATCATCGGCATCGACCTCGGCACCACCAACTCGTGCGTGGCCATCATGGAGGGCGGCAAGCCCAAGGTCATCGAGAACAGCGAGGGCGCGCGCACCACGCCCTCGATCGTCGCCTACGCCGACAACGACGAGATCCTCGTCGGCGCCCCGGCCAAGCGCCAGGCG
>JANNKG010000104.1:0-1757 GCA_031396185.1 Burkholderiales bacterium
CGCAGCGCTGCGCCAGCCGCAGAAACTGTCTGCGCTCACGCTGCCGGGTTGGGCGCTCACCGGCCACATGGTGCTGTCGACGGTGCACACCAACGATGCGCCCTCGACCGTGAGCCGGCTCCTCGACATGGGCGCCGAGGATTACCTGCTCACCTCGACCATTAACGGCATCCTCGCGCAGCGCCTGGTGCGCACCCTCTGCCCCAAGTGCCGCGAGCCGCATCCCGCGCTCCCGGAGGTGGTCGAGCAGATGGGCCTGCGTCGCTACGTGCCCACCGGCGAAATCACGCTCTACAAACCGGTGGGCTGCGCCGAGTGCGCCGGCACCGGTTACTGGGGCCGCATCTGCATCATCGAAATGCTCACGATGTCCGACAACATCCGCTCCCTGATCATGCGTCACGCGACCGCGGGCGACCTGCGCTCCGCGGCGATCATGGAGGGGATGGAAACGATGTTCGAGAACGGCCTGCGTAAATCGCTCGCGGGCATCACCACCATCGAGGAAGTCCTGCGCGTCACGCGCGAGGATTGAGCCGGTGGCGTTCTTCCAATACAAGGCGGTCACTCCTGCGGGAGAAGTCCAGGAGGGCGTCTTGGAAGCTTCGAGCTCCAGCGCCGCGGTCGCACGGCTGCAGGAAATGGGCTTCATCCCGATTCGCGCCGAGGAAGCCGGGGGAGCCAAGGCCGCATCCACGCAGGCCGTGCAGCCGTCGCTTTTCAGCCGCAAGGGCGTAAGCCAGCAGGACATCGGCATCGTCACCCGCGAGCTGGCGACCCTCCTGAAAGCGGGCCTGCCGCTGGACCGCAGCTTCGAGATCCTGATCAACCTCGCGGCGAATCCGCGGATTGCCGAGCTGCTCGGCCGCATCCGCAACGACGTGCGCGGCGGATCATCGCTTTCCAAGGCGCTCGAATCGCAGCGCGGCGTGTTCACGCGCTTCTACATCAACATGATTCGCGCGGGAGAGGCCGGGGGCAGCCTGCCGACCGTGCTGCTGCGGCTCGCCGAGTACATGGAGCGTGCCAAGGCGCTGCGCGACAACGTCACCGCCTCGCTCACCTATCCCGCATTCCTGGCGGTGGTCTCCGCGCTGGCCGTGGTGGTGCTGCTGGGCGCGGTTGTGCCGCGCTTCAAGCCGATCTTCGCGGGCGCCGCGGGCAAGGCGATTCCGCTCATGACCCAGGTGGTTCTGTGGGCCGGCGACACGATGCGCAACTACGGGTGGGCGATATTGGTGGGGCTCGCTCTGCTGGCCTACCTTGGGATGCGCCACCTGCAGAACCCCGAGGTGCGTTTCCGCTTCGACCGCTGGCTGGTCACCGCGCCTGTCATCGGAAGCCTGTTCTCGCGCGTTGAGATGGCGCGGTTCGCCCGGACTCTCGGCACCCTGCTGTCCAACGGGGTGACCCTGGTGGCCGCCCTGAACATTGTTCGGGAAACGATGAACAACGCCTGGCTCGCGGAAGCCATCGGGAACGTGGCTCGCGATCTCAAGGAGGGGCGCGGCCTCGGCCGCCCGATGATGGAGACCGGACGCTTTCCGATGCTCGCGGTGCACATGATCATGGTGGGAGAAGAGACCGGCCGCCTCGACGACATGCTGATGCAGGTTGCCGAGACCTACGACCACGAGGTGGAAGTCGCCATCCGCAAGGCGCTCGCCCTCCTGCAGCCGGTCATGATCGTCGCCATGGCCGCGATCATCGGCTTCATCATCATCGCCATCCTCTCCGCGATGCTTTCCGTTTACGAC
>JANNKG010000139.1:0-2798 GCA_031396185.1 Burkholderiales bacterium
TGCGCCCGGTGCGCCATCGCTTCGACTACCCGGTCTACTTCCTGCGCGTGCCGTTGTCGCAATGGGATCGCGCCGCGCGCCGCTGGCTGTCGCTCGATCGCTGGAACCTGCTGAGCCTGCACCGCCGGGACTTCGGTCCGCGCGACGGCTCCGATCTGCTTGCCTGGATTCGCGCACTGCTCCGCGAGCACGGCTTGCACGCCGCCGACGGCGAAGTCGTGCTGCAGGCTTTCCCGCGCGTGCTCGGGTACGTCTTCAACCCGATCGTGATGTGGCAGTGCTTCGATCGCGCGGGCGCCCTGCGCGCCGTCCTGTGCGAGGTCTCCAACACCTTCGGCGAGCGCCACAACTATCTCCTCGCCCACGACGACGCCCGTCCGATCCAGGGAGCCGAGCGCCTGCGCGCGGCCAAGATATTTCACGTGTCGCCGTTCTGCGAGGTTGCGGGCCACTACGAGTTCCGCTTCCCCGGCGAGGGGCGTTATCCGATCACCCGCATCGACTATCACGATGCCGGCGGACTCCTGCTCGTCACCACGATGCAGGGGCGCGCCCATCCGCTTACCGACCGCCGCCTGCTGCGCGCGTTCTTCGGCTACCCGTGGATGACGCTCGGCGTTGTCGCCCGCATCCACTGGCAGGCCGTGCGCCTGTGGCTGCGCAACGTGCCCTGGTTTTCGAAACCCGAACCCCCCTTGAAGGAGACGACCCGGTGAATGTGCTCGATGGAATAGACCTCCAGGATTCCGCGCCCTGGACCGCCCGCGCCCTGTTTCGGGTGCTCACCCGGCTCGACGTCGGACACCTGGTGCTCACGACACCCGACGGCATCCGCCGGCGCTTCGCCGGTGCCCGCGACGGCCCCACGGCCGAGCTCGCGATCCGCGACTGGAGCGCGATCGCGGCCATGACTCGCGGGGCCGAGATCGGCATCTTCGAATGCTGGCGCGATGGATTGCTCGCGACCCCCGACATGACCACGTTCCTCAAACTCTGCGCGGCGAACCAGCTCGCGCTCGAACGCGTGTTCTACGGCAATCCAGTGACCGCGCTGCTCCTCCGCCTCGCCCACGCGCTGCGGCCCAACACCCGCGCCGGGGCCCGCAAGAACATCCACGCGCACTACGACCTCGGCAACGATTTCTACGCGCTCTGGCTGGACCCCGGAATGACCTATTCGAGCGCGCTCTTCGGTGCGACCGACGACCTGGCGGCCGCGCAGGACGCAAAGTATGACCGGCTCCTCGACGTGCTCGGCGTGGACTCATCGCATCATGTGCTGGAGATCGGCTGCGGCTGGGGCGGCTTCGCCGAGCGCGCTGCGGCCACCCGCGGCTGTCGCGTGACCGGCCTCACCATCTCACAGGCGCAGCTCGACTATGGGCGCGGGCGCATCGCGAAAGCGGGGCTCGCCGGCCAGGTCGACCTGCGCTTCTGCGACTACCGCGATGCTAGAGGGCAGTACGACCGCATCGTCTCCATCGAGATGGTGGAGGCGGTGGGCGAGCGCTACTGGCCGGCTTACTTCAGCACGCTGCGCGAGCGGCTCAAGCCCGGCGGCCGCGCGGCGATCCAGTCGATCGTGATTGCCGAGGGCGCCTTCGATCGCTATCGCCGCTCGAGCGACTTCATCCGCCAGTACATCTTTCCCGGCGGGATGCTGCCGTCGGTGTCGCGCTTCGTGGCGCAGGCGCGCGCCGCGGGGCTCGAAGCGCGGACGCCGTTCCTGTTCGGGCGCGACTACGCCGAGACACTGCGACGCTGGCGACGCGACTTCGACGCGCGCGAGGATGAGGTGCGCGCGCTCGGGTTCGATTCGCGCTTCCTCGCCGCCTGGCGTTTTTATCTCCACTACTGCGAAGCGGGTTTCGACGCCGGTCGGGTGGACGTGATGCAGATCGAGCTGGTCCGGCCGTGAGGATCTGGCTGCTCGCGCTGGCGGTGGCGTTCGCGGCGGTGGCCGCCCCACCGCCGCTGCCCGCGCTGGTGACCGCGCAGCTGCCTGCGTTGAAACCCCTCGGCGAGGCGCGCTTCAAGAAGCTCGTGTGGCACGTCTACGACGCGTCCCTCTGGATCGCCGCCGAATCGTTCGCGCCCGATGCGCCGCTCGCCCTCGACATCCGCTACGCCATGGACATTCGCGGTGCCGATCTCGCGGCCCGGAGCGTCGAGGAAATGCGCAAGCTCGGATATCGCGATGCGGAGAAGCTCGCCCGCTGGGACGAGGCGATGCGCCGGGTGTTTCCCGACATTCGCGCGGGCGACCGCCTGGTGGGGGTGCACCTGCCGGGGCGCGAGGCGCGCTTCTACAACCAGCAGGGTTTGCTCGGCGCCGTGGCCGACGCGGAATTCGCGCGCGCCTTCTTCGCGATCTGGCTGGACGAGCGCACCAGCGAACCGGGGCTGCGGCGCAAGCTCCTCGCATTGCCCGAATGACGCAGCCACGCCCAAGCGCGGGGAGGCTTGCCGCCTATGGCCTGCTCGGCATGCCGCTCGCGATGGCCGCGCTGCCGATCTACGTGCACGTGCCCAAGTTCTACGCCGACACGCTCGGGCTGTCGCTAGCGGCCGTGGGCGGGTGGCTCCTCGCGGCGCGCGCGCTCGACGCGGTCCTCGCTCCGCTGCTCGGCTGGTGGAGCGATCGCCGCCGCGCGCGCCGCGGGGGGCGTTGGGTGTTCGTCGCCGCCGGCGTGCCGCTGCTGGCACTCGGAATGGTCGGGCTCTTCGACCCGCCATTCTGGGATGCGGGCGCGCTCGGATGGTGGCTGATCGCCAACCTGGTGCTGGTCTACACCGCC
>JANNKG010000182.1:0-6189 GCA_031396185.1 Burkholderiales bacterium
GAACTTCTCGGTCGAGCTGATCTCGTGGGAGTAGCGCTCGAGCTGCGGGAAGGTGTTGGCGAGTTCGCTCGCCATCTCGAACCACGAGCCGTAGCGCACCTTCGGGTCCTTGTGCATCGCCTTCTGCACGATCTCGACCAGCTTCTCGGGCAGGTCGGGACGCAGCGACTCGATCGGGACCGGATCCTCGTTCAGGATCTTGTTGATCATCGTGATCGCGTTCTCGGCGCGAAACGGCAGCTTCCCCGTGAGGAGCTCGTACATCACCACGCCGAGCGAATAGATGTCGGTCTGGACGCTCGGGCCTTCCTCGTTGATCTGCTCGGGCGACATGTACGCCGGCGAGCCGAGGAAGCCGTCGATCTGGGTGTGGGTCGCGTGCGAGATCTTGGCGGTGCCGAAGTCGCTGATCTTGATGTCGTCGCGGTCGCTCAAGAGGATGTTCGCGGGCTTGATGTCGCGATGGATCACGCCGTTCTGGAAGGCGTAGTCGAGCGCGCGGCACATCTTGAAGATCACCAGCACCGCCTGGCGCACCGGCAGCAGGTTGGTCTCGGTGCAGTACTTCTTGAGCGAGCCGCCCGGGACGTACTCCATCACCAGGTAGCGCTGGTCGCCTTCGACGACCGCATCGAACACGCCGACGATATTGGGATGGTTCAGCTTGCCGGCGAGGGACGCCTCGTTGAGGAAGAGCCTCTCGAAGCGCCGCGCTTCCTCCTCGCCCATCTCGAGGTCTCTCTTGGCAAGCTTCACCGCCACCTTGCGGTCGTTGAAGGGGTCCTCGGCGAGGTAGACGTCAGCTGACGCCCCCTGGCCGAGCTCCGACAGGACGGTGTACTTGCCGATCTTATGGGGGCGGTCAGCCACGGGACGCGTTAATCGCGATCTTTCGAAGGGAAGCCTTTGTTTCGCGGGAAGTTTACCCGATTGCCCCCCTCGCGGCTAACCGTGATCGCGTGCCAGCGCCTGGGCAAGCGCGAGAAATCCCCGGGCAGAGATGTCGAGCACCTCGACCGGCGTTGCGGTCGCGGCGTCGCGATAGTTGCGCGCGAGCGAACGCCGGTAGGCGGGGTCGTAATGGTTCGCGAGCAGGTCGCTGACCAGCGGTTCCCAGCGGCCGGCCTCGAGGTGCGCGCGCCATTGGTCGATGCGCTCCTTGCCGTGGAGGTCGCGCAGCAGGTCGAGCTTCGCGGCGAGAGCGCCCGGGTCGGCAACGAAATGCGCGTAATCGTCGATCAGCAGCGCCACGCGCGCCGGCTCGTCGGCCTCCAGGCGGAAGCAGCGCGCGGCTCGCATGCGCTCGATGAGTGCGTCGGGCACGCGCAGGTTGCCGACTTTCTTGCTCTCGCTCTCGACATATACCGGCCGCGCGGGATCGAACTGCGAAAGGGCTGTCCACAGCGTGGTTTCGAAGCGTTTCTGCGACGGCTGCGGCGCATCGGGCAGGTCGCCAAGCACCGAGCCGCGGTGGGCCGCGAGCACCTCGAGATCGAGCACCTGCGCCCCGGCGGCCACGAGGGCTTCGAGGAGCCGGCTTTTTCCCGAGCCGGTGGCGCCGCAGACGATGTGCAGCCGAAACCGCGCGGGCAGCGTCTCCAGGTCGGCCACCACCTGGCGGCGAAACGCCTTGTACCCTCCGTCGAGCCGGCGCGCGTCCCAACCCACCTGCCGCAGCACGTGCACCAGCGCTGCCGAGCGGCCGCCGCCACGCCAGCAGTACACCAGCGGCTTCCAATGGCGCGGGCGCGAGGCGAACTGCGACTCGATGTGCGCGGCGATGTTGCGGGCGACGAGCGGGGCGCCGGCGCGCTTCGCCTCGAAGGCCGATCTCTGCTGGTGGAGGGTTCCCACAAGCGCGCGTTCAGCGTCGTCGAGCACCGGCACGTTGAGGGCGCCGGGAAGGTGGTCGTCGGCGAATTCCGCCGGCGATCGCGCATCGAGCACGTCGTCGAAGGCGCGCATCTGCGCATAGGGCAGGGGAGTGGCGACGCGGTCATCGGGCCGCTCGCGATGGGAGGGAAGCTCGGTCACGGCGCGCGCTTGCGCAGCAGCGGCTCGAGAGTCTTCCAGACGGTATCGAGGATGATCGGCTGCGCGGCGGCAGAGGGGTGCAGCTGGTCGGCCTGGAAGAAGTCAGGCTTGTCGGCGATGCCGTCCAGCAGGAAGGGCACCAGCGCAAGGCGCAGCTTCGCCGCGAGCGCGGGATATAGCGCCTGGAACTCGGCCGCGTATTCGATGCCATAATTCGGGGGAATCATGAGGCCCACGAGCACGGGTTCGGCGCGTGCGGTCCGGGCCAGGCGAATCATCTTCTCGAGGTTGTCGCGAATGCCCGCGATGGGCTGGCCGCGCAGCGCGTCGTTGGCGCCGAGCGCGATCAACACGACCGCGGGCTGGTGTCGTTTCAAGTCCGCCGGCAGGCGTCGCAATCCGCCCGCGGTGGTCTCGCCTGAAACGCTCGCGTTCACGATCCGCCAGTCGAGCCCCGGCCGTCCGGCGCGCGCGCCGAGCAGGTGGACCCAACCCAGGTCCGTGGCAAGACCATAGGCGGCGGAGAGGCTGTCGCCGAACACCAGTACGGTGCGCGCGGCCGCCGCCGGCAGGCAGCATGCGAGCACCGCGGCGGCGAACACCACGCGCAACATCGGGAGAAGAAGACGGAATGGATTCACTGAAGGATATTGTGAGGGCGGAGGGGCTCACCAAACAAGTGACGACCCCCGATCACGTGCTCACCATCGTAAAGGACGCGACCTTTGCGGTTCGCGCGGGCGAGGCGGTGGCGATCCTTGGGGCGTCGGGATCGGGAAAGTCCACCCTATTGGGACTCCTCGCGGGGCTCGACGTTCCCACCTCCGGTCGCGTGTGGATCGGCGCCGAGGACCTGTTTGCGCTCGATGAAGACGGCCGCGCACGGCTTCGCGGCCAAATGGTGGGCTTCGTGTTCCAGTCGTTCCAGCTCCTGCCCGCGCTGACTGCGCTCGAAAACGTCATGTTGCCGCTCGAGCTCGCTCGCGGAAGCGACGCAGCCGGGCGTGCGCGCGCAGTGCTCGGGCGCGTGGGTCTGGGCGAGCGCCTCGGCCACTATCCCCGCCAGCTCTCGGGCGGCGAGCAGCAGCGCGTCGCCGTGGCGCGCGCGTTCGTGACCGAACCGAGGCTCCTGTTTGCCGACGAGCCGACCGGCAACCTCGATTCCACCACCGGCGAGCAGATCATCGGGTTGCTCTTCGAGATGAACCGCGAGCGCGGCACCACGCTGGTGCTGGTGACCCACGACGCGGAATTGGCAAAGCGCTGCGATCGCCGCATCCACATCGCGGCGGCCGAAATCACCCACGAGGATTGATGCAATGGATTCAACACAGAGGACACAGAGGACACAGAGGATCACAGAGGGGGCACAGAGGAAAGGCAATTCTCTGGGAATGGTTCGGGGCATGTGCAATGGATCCCAGTACCCCCGCGCTCGAATCTCTTCCTCTGTGCCCCCTCTGTGATCCTCTGTGTCCTCTGTGTTGATGCGGTCTGACTCATTCATGAAAACGCTTCCGTTAGCCGCCAGGATGCTGCGCCGAAACTGGGCGGCGGGGGAGCTGCGGGTGTTGCTGCTGGCACTGGTGATCGCGGTGGCGAGCGTGACCACGGTGGGGTTCTTTGCGGATCGCGTGCAGGCCGCGCTCGACGCGCAGGCCAACGAGCTCCTCGGCGGGGACCTGGTGGTGATCGCCGACCAGCCCATTGCGCAGGGCCTGGTCGACGAGGCGCGCACCCAGAAGCTCACCGTTGCACAGACTCGAACCTTCCCCAGCATGGTCGCCGGAGGCGGCAGCGTGAACCTGGCGGAGATCAAGGCGGCATCGACCGGATTTCCCCTTCGCGGGCGCATCCGCGTGACCGACGCCGTGGGCGGCACCGAACGCGAAGTCGACGGCGGGCCAAAACCGGGCACGGCGTGGATCGGGTTGGCCCTCGCCGCGCGCTTGAACCTCAAGGTGGGCGACACGTTGAGCGTCGGCCGCGCCGCGCTCACCGTCGCCGCGATCATCACCCGCGAGCCCGACAGCGCGCTCGACTATTTCGGCATCGCCCCGCGCGTTCTGATGAACGACGCGGACCTCGCCGCAACCGGGCTGATCCAGGTCGGCAGCCGCGTAACGTACCGCCTGCTGGTGAGCGGGGACCCCGAGGCGGTGCTGAATTTCCGGGCGCAAGCCAATGCCCGGCGCGCGCGCGGGCAGCGGGTAGAGGGCGTGCGCGACGCGCGTAGCGAGGTGCGCACTGCGCTCGAGCGGGCGCAGCGCTTCCTCGGGCTGGCCTCGCTCCTGTCGGTGGTGCTCGCGTCGGTGGCCGTGGCCCTCGCAGCGCGGCGCTTCTCGCAGCGCCAGATCGATGCGGCGGCGATGATGCGTTGCCTGGGCGCTACGCAGTCGGACATTTTCGGCATCCACGCCTGGCAGTTCGCAGCGCTCGGGCTGGTCGCCTGCGCGCTCGGCAGCCTGGTGGGGTATGGCGCGCAGGCGGTGCTCGCGCAATGGCTGATGGCATTCTTCACGATGGTGCTGCCGCAGCCCGGTCCGATGCCCGCGCTGCGCGGCGCCGTGATCGGCTTCGTGCTGCTGCTGGGCTTCACTCTGCCGCCACTCATCAGGCTCCGCAGCGCCTCCACACTGCGTGTGCTGCGCCGCGACCTCGCGCCCGCTGAGCCACTTTCGGCTGCGGCCTTCGTGCTCGGGCTCGCCGCGCTCTCCGCCCTCATCATCTGGCAGGCGGGCGACCTCAAGCTCGGCGCGATGGCGCTCGGAGGGTTCGCCGCCGCGCTTGCCGTGGCCGCTGCCGCGGGCTACGCGATGATCCGCCTGGTATCGCGATTTCGCGGCGCGGCTTCGGGTCCGTGGCGCTACGGCCTGGCAAACCTGCGCCGGCGCACGGGGGCGAGCCTGGTGCAGATCATGGCGCTCGGCCTCGGCATCATGGCGATGTTGATGCTCACCCTGGTGCGCACCGAGCTCATCACCAAGTGGCAGCAGTCGATGCCCCCGGACATGCCCAACCGCTTCGCGATCAACATCCAGAACGACCAGATGCCCGAGGTGAAGCGCTATTTCGCCGCGCTCAAGCTCTCTACGCCGGACCTCTATCCGATGGTCCGCGGGCGGCTGGTGGCCATTGGCGGGCGCGATCTTGTCCCCAACGATTTCACCGACGCGCGTGCGCGGCGCCTGGCCGAGCGCGAGTTCAATCTTTCATGGGGCGAGCAGCTGCGGCCCGACAACAAGGTCGTCGCCGGCAGGATGTGGGCGCCGGGGGTTGCCGACGACGAGTTTTCGGTCGAGGAGGGCATCGCCAAGTCGCTTTCCATAAAGCTCGGCGACGCACTCACCTTCGATGTCGCCGGCACGCGCTTCAGCGCCAAGGTGACCAGCCTGCGAAAGGTCGACTGGGACTCGTTCAAGCCGAACTTCTTCGTGATCGCGACACCGCACCTGCTGAAAGCCTACCCGGCCAGCTGGATCACCAGCTTTCATTT
The DNA here is from genome assembly GCA_031396185.1 of Burkholderiales bacterium. Classification (GTDB taxonomy): domain Bacteria; phylum Pseudomonadota; class Gammaproteobacteria; order Burkholderiales; family Usitatibacteraceae; genus Usitatibacter. Next base: position 5,531 of record JANNKG010000182.1, read on the forward strand.
GCCTCCGGCGCGCGAAGACGTCGTCGGCGGCCTGGTGAAGGACTTCCCCAACGTGAGCGTGATCGACCTGACAGCGCTCATGGCGCAGTTCCAGCGGATCACCGACCAGGTCTCGCGCGCGGTCGAGTTCGTGTTCCTGTTCGCGATCGCCGCGGGCCTGGTGGTCCTGTTCGCCGCCATCAGCTCGACCCAGGACGAGCGCGTCTACGAGGGCGCGATCCTGCGCACGCTCGGCGCCAGCCGGCGGCAGCTCACCATCCTGCAGTTGTCGGAGTTCCTCGCCATCGGGCTGCTCGCGGGCACCGTCGCCGCGGCCGGCGCCGTGGGCCTGGCGATGGTGCTCGCCGATCGTGTGCTGGGCGTGCCCTATGAGTTCCACTGGATGCTCCCTCTCACGGGCATCCTCGTCGGCGGCCTCGGTGTCGCCATCGCCGGCCTCCTGGGCACTCGCAAGGCGGTCAACTCGCCGCCGCTTCAAACCATTCGCGCGGTGACGTAGACACCCCGGTGCGCGACCACCGACTTCAACACAGAGGACACAGAGGATCACAGAGGGGCACAGAGGAAAGATTCAAACGCAAGGGTGTTCGGGATTCATTTCCCATGCCACGAACCATTCCCGGAGATTTGCCTTTCCTCTGTGCCCCTCTGTGATCCTC
>JANNKG010000243.1:0-6996 GCA_031396185.1 Burkholderiales bacterium
GGATGACCAGCGCAGCGCCCGGTAACACCGTGATCCACCATTCGCCCGAGAAGAGTAAGTCGTTGCCTATTGGGATGAGGGTGCCGAGGGACGGCTGGGTGGGGGGAACGCCGACGCCGAGGAACGAAAGCGACGACTCGGTGATGATCGCCGCGCCGATCTGCAGCGTCGCGATCACCAGGACCGGGCCCAGCACGTTGGGCAACACGTGGGAGAACATGATCGCCAACGGATGCCGCCCGATGACGCGCGCCGCCTGCACATATTCCTTGTTCCGCTCGACCAGGGTCGAGCCGCGCACCGTGCGCGCGTAACCGACCCAGCCGGCCGCGGCGATCGCGAGGATCAGCACGTAGACGGCGAGCTGGTCGTGGGAATCCTTGGGAAGGGCTGCGCGCGCCAGGCCGTCGATCAGGAGGGCGATCAGGATCGCGGGAAAAGAGAGCTGCACGTCGGCCACCCGCATGATGAAGGCGTCGAGCTTGCCGCCCACGTAGCCGCTGATGAGGCCGAGCGTCACGCCGATGGTCATGGCCAGCAGGGTCGCCGCGAGCCCGATCACCAGCGACATGCGCGAGCCGAAGATGATCGCCGAGATCACGTCACGGCCCTGGTCGTCGGTGCCCAGCAGGTAGCTCGGGTTGCCGCGCGGGGTCCACGAGGGCGGCGTGAAGGCATCCAGCAGGTTCAAGGTGCGCAGGTCGAACGGATTGTGCGGCGCGACCCACGGCGCGAACAGCGCGGCGAGTAGGACCACCAGCACGATCACCGCCGCGACGATGGTGAGCGGCGAGCGCTTGAAGCTGAAGAACACGTCGCCACCGAGGAATCGGCGCAGCGCATCCACCATGGTCAGTGTCCTCCCGTCGTGCTGCGCTCGGCGCGCAGCCTCGGGTCGACCAGGTAATAGAGCATGTCCACCACCAGGTTGATGACCACGAAGATGAGCCCGATGAGGCACAGGTAAGCCGCCATGACCGGGATGTCCGCGAACTGCACCGCCTGGATGAAGAGCAGCCCCATGCCGGGCCACTGGAACACCTGCTCGGTGATGATCGCGAAGGCGATGATGCCTCCCAGCTGGAGCCCGGCGATGGTGATCACCGGCACCAGCGTGTTCTTGAGCGCGTGGCCGAAATGCACCGCGCGGTCGCTGAGGCCCCGGGCGCGCGCGAACTTGATGTAGTCGGTACGCAGCACCTCGAGCATCTCGGCGCGCACCAGCCGCATGATGAGCGTGAGCGGAAAGAAGCTGAGCGTCACCGCCGGGAGGATCAGCGCCTTGAGGCCGGTCGTGGTCAGCAGCCCCGTGGACCAGAAGCCGACCACCACCGTGTCGCCGCGACCGAAGGACGGCAATACGCCCAGCCACACCGCGAAGATCAGTATCAGGAAGATCCCGATGAGGAAGTTGGGCAGCGAGACGCCGACGAGCGAAGCGGTGAGGAGCACGCGCGAGAACCACGTGTCGCGCCGCAGCGCCGTGTAGACCCCGACCGGAATGCCGACCACCAGCGCGATGAGCGCGGCGGTGATGGCGAGCTCCAGGGTTGCAGGCAGGCGCTCCACCAGAAGCGTCGACACCGGCCGGCCGAGGCGCAGCGAGATGCCGAAATTTCCCTGCACTGCGTTCTGGATGAAGGTCACGAACTGCAGGTAGAAGGGCTTGTCGAGGCCGAGGGACTGGCGCATCGCGTCGCGGTCGGCCTGGGTCGCCTCCGGCGGCAGCATGAGCGAGACCGGGTCGCCGACGAAGTTTAAGAGCGAGAAGGCGATGAAGCCGACCACGAGCATGACAACCACGCCCTGGAGTAGCCGCTGCAGGACGAAGGCGATCACTCGATGCGCGTCCGGTAGAAGAAAACCGTGTTGATCGGCGAGAACCAGGCGTTCACGTTCCTGCGCATCGCCCAGGGGATCAGTTGCTGGTGGATGGTGACAATGGGCAGCTCCTGGCTGGCGAGCACGAGTGCCTCGCGAATGCCCGCATTGCGCTTCGCCGGGTCGAGCTCGACCTTCACGTTCGCGATCAGTTTATCCATCTGCCCATTGGACCAGCGTCCCATGTTGAAGTCACCCTCGCCCTTGGGGCCGACGGAGTGCAGCAAGGCGTTCAGCGTGTAGAGGGCGTCGGAAGTCACGCCACCGCCCCACGACAGCAGGTAGAAGCTGGTGTCGAACTTCTCGATCTTGGGAAAGAAGTTGGTCTGCACGATGATGTTGGGCTTGGTGCGGATCCCGACCTGCGAGAGCATCGCCGCGGAGGCCTGGCAGATGTCCGCGGCGGGCTGGTTGTTGCCGCAATCGAGCGTGACCTCGAAGCCATTGGGATAGCCCGCCTCGGCGAGCAGCTTCTTCGCGCGCTCGCGGTCGTGCGCCAGGCGCTTGTTGCCGTCGGGATGGTAGCCGGCGACGAGTTCAGTGATGATCGAGCCGATGGGCTTCGACATCCCGCGCATCACCTTGGCCTGGATCGCCTCGGCATCGATCGCGTGGGCCACGGCCTGGCGCACGCGCAGATCCTTGAAGGGGTTCTTCGTCTTCTCGCTACCGTAGAGGAGCTCGTCGCGCTGCAGATCGAAGGCGAGGTACTGCACGCGCATCTCGGGGCCGGCGACGATCTTCAACTGCGGGTTGGCTTTCAATCGCGCCACATCCTGGGTGGGCGGGTCGATGACCAGGTCGACCTCGCCCGAGAGCAGCGCTGCGAGCCGCGTGGCCGCCTGGGTGATCGGCAGCATCACGACCTCGGTCAGGTTGCTCTCGAAGTGCTTCGCCTTGTGGCCCCACCACTCCTTGTTCTGCACCAGGACCACGCGCACGTCGGGGCTCCATTCCTTGAGGATGAAGGGGCCCGAGCCATTCGCGTGGCGTGCCGAATAGGTGTCTTCCTTGTTCTTGTAGTCCTGCGGCTTTTCGGCGCGATGCTTCACCGCCCAGGCGCGGCTCATGATGCGGAACTGCGTGAGGTGCTGGAGCAGCGCCGGGTTCGGCTCCTTCAGCACGAGGTCGAACGTGAGCCTGTCGACCGCCCGTGCCGACTCGACACCCTGGATGGCGGTGCGCATCTGCGAGAGCGGATGGAGCGCGCGTTCCACGGAAAACACCACGTCGTCGGAGGTGAGCGGCGTGCCGTCATGGAACTTGACGCCGTCGCGCAGCTTGAAGCGCCACAGGATGGGCGAGGTCTGCGTCCAGGACTCGGCCAGCCAGGGGATCGGCTTCCACGCCTTGTCCCGGAAGACGAGGGTGTCGTAGATCTGCTGCGTGAGGCGCGAGCTCACCAGCAGGTTTGCCGCGTGGGGATCGAGCGTCTGCGGGTCGTTCTGGCTCGCGTACCTGAGTGTCTTGGCGCCTGCGTCCGCGGAGACGAACAAAACGAAAAGGGCGGCGGTCGCCGCCCTCTGGTGCAACCTCACTGGATCTTGACCCACTTCACCGTGAGGCGGTTGTCCGCGCGATGCACGGCGCTCACATTGGAGCGCATCGCCCATGGGATGACCTGGTGGTGGAGCGGGATGTGGCCCACGTCGGCCTGGTGGATCGCCAGGACTTCCTTCGTGAGGGCGACGCGCTTGGCCGCGTTGGTCTCGGTCTTGAGCGCGTCCACGGCGGCGTCGACCTTCGCGTTCGAGTACTTGCCGAGGTTGAAGTTGCCGTCGCCGCCGGTGCCTACGGTGCGCAGCAGGCTCTGCAGCGCGTAGAGCGAGTCGAAGGTCGGCACGCCCCAGCCCAGCATGTAGAAGAAGCTGGTGTCGAACTTCTGGATCTTCGCGAAGTAAGTGGCGCGCGGCATCGAGTTCAGGCGCACCTTCACGTTGATCTGCGCGAGCATCGCCGCCGTCGCCTGGCAGATGCGCTCGTCGTTGATGTAGCGGTTGTTCGGGCAGTCCAGCGTCACCTCGAAGCCCTGCGGGTAACCGGCCTCGGCGAGGAGCTTGCGGGCGCGCTCGCGGTCCACCTTCTTCACCGCATCGAGCGACTTGTCGTAGCCCGCCACCTGCGGGGCGAACATGACGTTGGTCGGCGTGGAAAGACCGCGCATCACCTGGGACTTGATCGCGTTCAGGTCGAGGGCGAGCTGGAAGGCCTCGCGCACGCGCTGGTCCTTGAAAGGGTTCTTGCCCTTCACGTTCGAGTACTGCAGCTCGTCGCGCCATTGGTCGAAGCCGAAGAAGATGGTGCGGTTTTCGTTCCCCTCGAGGATCTTGATCTTCGAATCCTGTTTGAGCCTCGGGATGTCCTGCACGTCGGGGTCGAGGACGAAATCGATCTCGCCCGAGAGCAGCGCCGCGAGACGCGTGGCGCCCTGCTTGATGGGCTGGTAGACGACCTCGTTGACGTTGCCTTCCATCTTTCCCCACCAGTTGGAGTTGAGGACCATCACGGTCTTCACGTCGGCCTCGCGTGAGCGCAGCACGAAGGCCCCGGTGCCGTTGGCGTTGCGCGCGGCGTAGGTCTCCTCGTTGTTCTTGAAGTCCTGGGGCTTCTGCACGTTGTGCTTGGTGGCCCAGGCGCGGCTCATCATGCGCACCTCGGTGAGCTGCGGCAGGAGCACGGGGTTCGGGCCCTTGGTCGTGACCTCGACGGTGAGGTCGTCCAACTTCTTCGCACCCGTGATGCCCTGCATGTACGGCGAAAAGTTGGAGGTCGGCGCGAGCGCGCGCTCGATGGAGAACACCACGTCATCGGCGGTGAAGGGCGTGCCATCGTGGAAGCGCACGTTGGGGCGCAGCTTGAAGCGCGTCGTGGTCGCATCGACCATCTGCCAGGAGACCGCCAGGCACGGCTCGATCTTCAGGTCCCTGCCGCGCGTGACCAGCGGCTCGTAGATGTGGTCGGAGACCGAGTTGTTGAGGCCCTCGTTCTGCGAGTGCGGATCCATGGTCAGGATATCGCCCTGGCTCGACCAGCGGAGCGTCTTCGCATCGGCTCCCGCGCACGCGAGGAACATCGATGCGGAGAGCAATGTGGCGCGGATGACATTGGCAGAAGTCATTGAATTTTCTCCATATAACGGATGGCCGCATAATACCAGCACCATGACCGAATCGCTCTTCCGCGACGACGCTTACCGGCGCGAGACCGAGGCCGTCTTCGAGGGCGCGGACGAGCGCGGCGTCCGGCTCGACCGCACCGTGTTCTACCCCCGTGGCGGCGGCCAGGCGGGAGATGCCGGCGAACTGGTCCTGGGCGATGGGCGTTCGCTCGCCATTGCCGATACCGTGAAGGGTGCTCCCTCTTCCTCCATCTTCCACGTGCCCGCTCCTGGCCAGGAAGGCCTGCTCGCGGGACTCGCGCCCGGCGATTCCGTCACCGCGCGAATCGACTGGGACCGGCGCCACCGCCATATGCGCTTCCACACGGCCACCCATTTGCTCTGCGCGATCATCCCGCACCAGACCAACGGCTGCTCGATTACCGCGGGCTATGCGCGCCTTGACTTCGACATGGTCGAGCCCCTCGACCGCGAGGTCCTCGAGCGCGAGCTGGCGCGGCTGGTAGCTGGGGCCCACGACGTCCGGACCGTATGGGTCACCGACGCCGAGCTCGACGCCCGCCCCGACCTGGTGCGCACCATGTCGGTGAAGCCGCCGCGCGGCGTGGGCAAGGTGCGTTTGCTGGAGATCGCCGGCGTCGACCTGCAGCCTTGCGGCGGGACCCACGTGGCAAACACGAGCGAGATCGGCGGGCTCCGTGTGGCCAAAATCGAGAAGAAAAGCGCGCATACGCGCCGGGTGGTGCTGGAATTCGTCGATGCCGGGCCGCAGGGGGATTAGAGCCCGCTACTAAGGCAATCCCTGATATCGCCTGAAGTCCCCGGCACCTAAGCTCCTCGATATCGGCCCCCCTTCGCGGCACTCCTGCCGCCGGGCATCGCCGAACCAGGAAATCGAGGTCTCAATGGTGGACTCCAGACTCACGGGCGTGCGGGTAATGGTGATCGATGACAGCAACACCATCCGTCGCAGCGCCGAGATGTTCCTTTCGAAGGCAGGCTGCGAGGTCATCCTTGCGGAGAACGGCTTCGATGCGCTGGGGAAGATCGACGCCGCGCGTCCGGACGTCATTTTCGTGGACATCCTCATGCCGCGCCTCGATGGCTACCAGACCTGTGCCCTGCTCAGGAAGAGCGGCAGGCACGGCAGGATACCGATCATCATGCTGTCCTCGAAAGACAGCATGTTCGACCGGGCTCGGGGCCGCTTGGCCGGCTCCGACGAGCACTTGGCCAAGCCGTTCACCAAGGAAAATCTCCTGAAGGCGGTGGAGGACCAGATTTCCCGGCGCACGGCCCTGATGCCTAGGCCGGCCTCCTGCGGGTTGACGATCGCGGCGTAGCGCTGCGCAGCTGCAGTTCTCGAGGCGGATAGCGCATCGCAGGCACGCGTGGGGCCTCCGGGCGTAAAATTGCCCGATCGCGAGGACTGCCATGAACGACGCCAAAATCCAGCCTGCTCCTGAAAACCCGATGGGCACCGACGGATTCGAATTCGTCGAGTACACCGCCCCGGACCCATTGCAGTTGGGCGCCCTCTTCGAGCAGCTGGGCTTTGCCGCCGTCGCTCGCCATCGCTCGAAGGACGTGGTCCTCTACCGCCAGGGGCGCATCAATTTCATCGTGAACCGCGAGCCCGACAGCTTCGCGCAGTCGTTCGCGCGCGTGCACGGTCCGTCGGTATGCGCCTTCGCCATGCGCGTGAAGGACGCTGCCAAGGCTTTCCAGCGCGCGGTCGAGCTGGGGGCCAAGCCGTTCCACGGCAAGGTCGGCCCGATGGAGCTGAACATTCCGGCGATCCAGGGCGTGGGCGGCAGCCTCATCTATCTCATCGACCGCTATCCGGGCAATGGCGGCAACCTATCGATCTACGACGTGGACTTCGTTCCCCTCGAGGGCGTTGCCCAGCATCCCGCGGGCGCGGGCCTGCTCGAGGTCGACCACCTCACCCACAACGTCTACGCCGGGCGCATGGACACGTGGGTGAAGTTCTACGA
>JANNKG010000252.1:0-9991 GCA_031396185.1 Burkholderiales bacterium
CCGGACGACGCGAGCCTGCTCGATGCCGGCGTCGTCGATCCGGTCCGCATCCACGGCCCCGCGCAGCTCACGGACATCTACCTGCTCGCGCTCGCGGTCGCCCATCGCGGGCGGCTCGTCACCTTCGACAAGGGGATTCCCCTGGAGGCCGTGCCAAAGGCGCAGCGCAAGAACCTCCTGGTCTTGTAAAGCCGCGAGCTTCGCGGGTTACGCGAAACTCACCCCCCCATCCTCCAGCGGCAGCGCCCTGATCCGCTTGCCCGTCAGGTTGAACACCGCATTGGCGACGGCGGGAGCCACGAGGGGCACGCCGACCTCTCCAAGCCCTCCAGGCTTCCCGCGCTTGCCGTAGAGCTCAACCACGATCGGCGGCACGTCGGTCATGCGGGGCAGTTGGAAGTCGTGGAAGTTGGTTTGCTCAACGCGGCCGTCCTTGAAGGTGATCTTGCTCCTGATCGTCCCCATCAGCCCCGTGACGATCCCGCCCTCGAGCTGGGCCACGCCCTGGTCGGGGTGAACAACGAGACCGGCATCGGCGACAGCGGTGATCTTCTCCAGCTTCACCTTGCCACCCGCCCCCGACACCTCGCACACGATGGCGATGTGCGTGTCGTAGCACTCCATCGAGGCCACGCCGAAGGCGCGCCCCTTCGCAGGTGTCGCCGTATAGCCCGCCAGCTGCCCGGCGCGCGCCAGTACCGCGCGTTGCAGCGGCATCTTCTCCAGCATTGCGAGCCGGAAGGCCAACGGGTCTTGTTTGGCGGCAAGCGCCATCTCGTCGATGAAGCTCTCGGTTGCGAACGCGTTGAGCGCGTTGCTCACGCTTCTCCAGTAGCCCACGCGTACGCCCACCTCCTCGATCACGGTGCGCAGCTCGTAGCTGGGAATGTCGTAGGTGAAGTTGGCCAGGCCCTCGGTCATGAAGGGGTCGTTGCCCTCCTTGCTCACGAAGGGCGGGAAGGCGCGCGCGGTGACCGATGGCGAGACCATCTTGGAAGTGAACGATGTCGCCTTGGTTCCTTCCACGGTGCCGCGCATGACGTGCAGGCTCGGCGGCCTGTAGAAGTCGTGCGCCATGTCGTCGGGACGCATCCAGATGAGCTTGACCGGCGTACCGGGCATCGCCTTGGCGATCGCCACCGACTGGATGATGAAGTCGTACTCGAGGCGACGCCCGAAGCCGCCGCCGATGAACTGCGGATGGATGCGCACCTGCTCGGGCTTCACGCCCGCGGCGGCTGCCGCGCCGCCCTGCGCACCCTGCGGGAATTGCGTGCTCACCCACACGTCCACGCCGTCCTTGCCCACCATCGACATGCAGTTCTGCGGCTCGAGGGTCGCGTGCGAGAGCATCTGACAGGTGTACGTCGCCGCCAGCGCGGTGCCCTTGGCGCCAGCCACGTCGCCGACCTTCTTCGCCATGAAGCCGGGGCGGTCCCGGGCCTTCTCGAGGGTGGCCATGATCGAGGCCGAATCCACCTTGGCGTTCGGCCCCGAGTCCCACTGGACCTTCAACGCTTCGCCCGCCTGCTTGGCGAGCCAGAAGTGGTCGGCGATCACCGCCACGCCCTCGCCGATGTTCACGACCTTGCGCACGCCATTCATCTTCTCCGCAGCCGCCGAATCCACCGAGGCCACCTTGCCGCCGATGACGGGCGACGCCACCAGGTACGCGTAGAGCATCTTCGGCTGCACCGCGTCGATGCCGAAGACGGTCTTGCCCCGCGCCTTGTCCGCGCCATCGAGGCGTGGCACGTTGGTGCCGATGAGCTTGAAGCCGCTGTTGCGCAGCGCCACGTCCTTGGGCACGGGCTGCTTCGCAGCCGCCGCCGCCAGCTTGCCGTACGCCATCTTCTTGGCTCCGTGCACGACCCAGCCATCGGCCACCGTGCATTCGGATGCGGGCACCTTCCACTGCTCGGCCGCCGCGGACACGAGCATCGTGCGCGCCGTGGCACCCGCCTGGCGCAGCGGCTCCCACGCATCTCTCACGCTGGTGCTGCCGCCGGTGATCTGCCCGCCCAGCAGCTTGTTGATGTAGATGGGGTTGACGCCCGCCTGCTCAACTTTCACCTTGCGGGGATCGACGCCCAACTCCTCGGCGACCAGCATGGTGAGCGACGTGTGAACGTCCTGGCCCATCTCGTTGCGGTGGCAGATGACGGTGATACCGCCGTCGGGCTTCACCGTCACCCAGGCGTTGGCTTGCTTTGGGCTGTCGGCGGCATGCGCGTCGGTGGGCAAACCCAGGCGAAAGCCGACCGCCAATCCTCCGCCGGCCAGCGCGGAGACCTTGAGGAATTCGCGGCGCGTGATGGCGTTCATGCTTTGCTCCCGATGGTGTTGGAAGCGTCCTTGATGGCCGCACGGATGCGCCCGTAGGTGCCGCAGCGGCAAATGTTGCCCTGCATCGCCTCGTCGATCTGCGCGTCGGTGGGCTTGGGCGTCTTCGCAAGCAATGCCGTGGCGGCCATCACCTGGCCCGACTGGCAGTAGCCGCACTGCGGCACCTGCGCCTTGTCCCAGGCGGCCTGCACCGCCTTTGCAACCTTGTCGTTGGCCACGCCCTCGATGGTGGTGACCTTCTTGCCCGCCACCGCGGAGACGGCGGTGACGCACGAGCGAGTCGGCACGCCATCCACGTGCACCGTGCACGCGCCGCACAGGGCCGCGCCGCAGCCGAACTTGGTGCCGTTCATGTTGAGGTAATCGCGTAGCACCCAGAGGAGCGGGGTGTCACCCGGGGCGTCGACGTTGACGGTCTTGCCGTTCAAAAGCAGGGCGGGCATGTTTTCTCCTGTTAGTTTTTCGAATTGCCGTACCTAACGCTGCACTGCGCCGGACGGGTTGTCAAACCCGGGGCATGGCGCAAACTAGCGTCATATCAATGGCGGGAGTCTTCATGGCCAGCACGCTCGACGCAGTGACCGGCCGCGCACCCGGCGCCCCCACTTGTACACGTGGGCCGCGATCGTCGGCTTGCTGGTGATCTTCGCGGGGTTCACGCCGACCTACTACCTGAAGAGCGTCGTCGGCAGCTCCGGCGACCTCGGCATGATGCGGCACGTCCACGATGGGGATCTACGGGTTGATGAAATGATGGTCTTCCGCCAGCTCTTCGATCCGCAATCCTCCACGTACACGTACCTGCTGGGCGATCGGGCGAGTGGCGAGGCGATCGTCATCGACCCGGTGTTCGAGCAGGCGCGGCGGGATGCGGCACTCGTCCGCGAGCTGAACCTCAAGCTCGTGGCCACCCTCGAGACGCACGTACACGCCGACCACGTCACCGGGGCGTGGCTTCTCAAGGAGCGCTGCGGGAGCGTGATCGTGGTGCCCAGGGAGGGCGGCGCGTCCGGCGCGGACCGTTATCTTGCCGACGGCGAGAAGGTGCGCTTCGGCACGCGCCACGTCGAGGTGCGCGCGACCCCCGGGCACACCCATGGCTGTGTCACCTACGTCCTCGACGACGAGAGCATAGCGTTCACCGGAGATGCGCTCCTCATCCGCGGCACCGGCCGCACCGACTTCCAGCAGGGCGATGCGCGCGCCCTCTACCGCTCGGTGAGGGGCCGGATCTTCTCGCTGCCGCCCGCGTGCCTGCTCTACCCCGCGCACGACTATCGCGGCCTCACGGTGACGAGCGTCGAGGAGGAGCGGCGCTACAACCCGCGCCTGGGCGCGGACATCGGCGAGGGCGATTTCGTGGGCTACATGGAGAACCTCCGCTTGCCGCACCCGAAGCTGATCGACGCCGCGGTGCCCGCGAACCTGCGCTGCGGCGAACCGGGCGAGAACGCGCGCCCACCGGCCGATCCCGAGTGGGCGCCGCTCACCTTCACCTTCGCGGGCCTCTTCGAGATCCAGCCCGAGGCGCTCGAGGAGCACGCAGGGTCAGTGCAGGTGCTCGATGTGCGCGAGCGCGATGAATGGGACGGCGCCCTCGGGCGCATCCGCGGCGCGAAATGGATCCCGCTCGGCGAGTTGCCCGCGCGCATCGGGGAGCTCGAACGCGGCCGTCCGGTGGTCGCCGTGTGCCGCTCGGGCGCGCGCTCGGCGCAGGCGGTGACGGTGCTCTCGAAAGCGGGGTTCAAGGACGTCGCCAACCTCGCGGGCGGGCTGGTGCGGTGGCGGGCCGAGGGACACTCGGTGGAGGGTGGGCGGGTCTAGGCCGTCGGCACTACCCTCGGCCTGCGCGCCTCGTCCACGGCGACGTAGGTAAGCTGCGCCTCGGTCACCTTCACGGCCTCCCGAGTTCCGGCCCGCCCGCGCTGCGCGTAAACCTCGACGTCGATCGTGACCGACGTGCGGCCGACCTTCAGCACGCGCGCGTAGAAGCTCACGATGTCGCCGACGAAAACCGGCTCCTTGAAGACAAAGGAATTCACCGCGACGGTGACCACGGGCCCCTGCGCACGGTCCCACGCCGGGATGCTGCCGGCGATGTCGACTTGCGCCATCACCCAGCCGCCGAAGATGGTGCCGTGGGCGTTGGTGTCGGCAGGCATCGGGACGATGCGCAGGACCGGTTGTTCGTCGGGGAGGCTCATGGAATGACAACGGCCTTTCCCTGCACGCGTCGTTCGCTTACATCCCGCAACGCGTCGGCGGCCTTGTCGAGCGGATAGCGGCGATAGATGTGCGGCTTGATCTTGCCCGCCGCGAGCCACTCAACCAACTCGCGAGCATTGGCCGCGGCCTGCTTGGGCTCCTTCTCGAGCTGGGCACCAAGGTAGACGCCGACGATCGAGCAACCCTTCAGCAGCGGCAAGTTGAGCGGAATCTTCGGGATGTCGCCGGCGGTGAAGCCGATGACGAGCAGCCGGCCCTTCCAGGCGAGGCTGCGCAGCGCGGGCTCGGTGTAGGGGCCACCCACCGGGTCGCAGACGACGTCGACTCCCTTGCCGCCGGTGAGCGCCTTGATGCGCTCGCGCAGGTCTTCCTTCGAGTAGTCGATCGTCTCGTCGGCGCCGTGCTCGCGACAGACAGCGAGCTTTTCCGGCGACGAAGCGGCGGCGATCACGCGCGCGCCCATCAGCTTGCCGAGCTCGACGGCTGCGAGCCCCACTCCCCCTGCGGCGCCCAGCACCAACAGTGACTCGCCGGCCTTCAGCTTGGCGCGGTCCTTGAGGGCGTGGATCGAGGTGCCGTAGGTGAACAGCATTGCCGCGGCGGCTTCGAGGTCCACGTTGGTGGGCAGCTTCACGGCGCGATCCGCTGGCACGCGCGCCTGCTGGGCGAATGCGCCATGGTCCACGATGGCGGCCACGTTGTCGCCCAACTTGAGATGTGTAACGCCCGCGGCGACGGAACGCACCGTCCCTGCCAGCTCGAACCCGGGCGCGAACGGCAGCGGCGCCTTGAACTGGTACTTGCCCTGCACCAGGAGCACGTCGGGGAAATTGACGCCGGCGGCCTTCACGTCGACGACCACTTCTCCCGCGACCGGTTGGAGGTCGGCGACGTCTTCGACTTTCAGCTTGTCGATGCCGGTGAGCTCGCGGCAGAGCAGGGCTTTCATGGTCTGGGTTTCCGGCTACGCGGGGGCGACACTCAGGACCAACTTGCCGGTGTTCTCGCCCTTGAAGAGCTTGAGTAGCGTCTCGTGAAATGCGGCGATCCCGCCCGGCACGACGTCCTCCTTGGCCTTGAGCTTGCCCGCGGCGATCCAGCCCGCCATCTCGCGCGCCGCCTCGCCGTAGCGATCCGAGTAGTCGAAGACCACCATGCCGGTCATGCTCGCGCGGTTCACCAGCAGGGACATGTAGTTCGCCGGGCCCCTCATGGCGGTGGTGGCGTTGTACTGCGATATGGCGCCGCAGATCACGATGCGGGCGCCGCGGGCGAGGCGCGCAAGGGCGGCCTCGAGGATGTCGCCACCGACGTTGTCGAAATAGACGTCGATGCCGTTCGGGCAGTGCGTCTTCAGCGCGGCCTTCACGTCTTCGTTCTTGTAGTCGATGGCGGCGTCGAAGCCGAATTCCTCGACGAGCAGCTTGCACTTATCAGCGCCGCCGGCGATGCCGACCGCGCGGCAGCCCTTGATCTTCGCGATCTGGCCCACGACGGATCCAACTGCGCCGGCCGCCCCCGACACTACGACCGTCTGTCCCGGTTGCGGCTTGCCGACGTCGAGTAGGCCGAAGTACGCCGTCATGCCGGGCATGCCGAGGGTGCCGAGGTAGGTGGGCATCTTTACGAATCGGGTGTCGACCTTGTTCACGCCCTTGCCGTCGGAGATCGCATATTCCTGGACGCCGAAGCCACCGGTGACGAGATCGCCTTCCTTGAACTTCGGGTGGCTAGACTTGATCACCTTCCCACCGGCCCCGGCGCGCATGATCTCGCCGATCGCGACCGGGCGAATATACGACTTGGCGTCGTTCATCCAACCGCGCATGGCGGGATCCAGCGAGATGTACTGGACTTGCACCAGGAGCTCGCCGTCCTTGGGCTCGGGAACGGCTTCCTCGGTGAGCTGCCAGTCGGAAGGTTTGGGCAGGCCTGCGGGGCGGGCGGCGAGACGGACTTGATGATTGGTCATGGGTATTTCTTCAGCTCCATCTTGCCGATCGAATTGCGGTGCACCTCGTCCGGACCGTCCGCCAATCGCAGCGTGCGGGTATGGGCGTAGTGGTAGGCGAGCGTGAAATCGTCGGAGAGGCCGCCGCCGCCGTGGGCCTGGATCGCCCAATCGAGGATCTGGCAGGCCATCGTCGGCGCGGCAACCTTGATCATCGCGATCTCCTTGGCGGCGACCTTGTTGCCGACGGTGTCCATCCTCCAGGCCGCGTTCAGCACCAGGAGGCGCGTCTGGTCGATCATGATGCGTGACTCGGCAATGCGCTCGAGCGTCACGGTCTGCTCGGCGATCGGCTTGCCGAAAGCCACGCGGCTCTTGGTGCGCTTGCACATGTCCTCGAGCGCGCGCTCGGCGATGCCGATGGTGCGCATGCAGTGGTGGATGCGCCCGGGACCAAGGCGGCCCTGGGCGATCTCGAAGCCGCGGCCCTCGCCCAGCAGCAGGCTCGAGGCCGGCACGCGCACATGGTCGAAGTCGACCTCGGCATGGCCGTGGGGCGCGTCGTCGTAGCCGAAGACCGGAAGGTGCCGCAGGATCTTCACGCCCTTCGCGTCGCGTGGCACGAGGATCATCGACTGGCGTTTGTGGCGGTCGGTATTCTGCGGGTCGGTCTGGCCCATGAAGATGAAGATCTTGCAGCGCGGGTCCATGGCGCCGGACGACCACCACTTGCGGCCGGTGATCACGTAGTCGCCGCCCTCGCGCACGATCGCGCCCTGGATGTTGGTCGCGTCGCTCGACGCCACGTTGGGCTCGGTCATCGCGAAGCAGGAGCGGATCTTTCCTTCGAGGAGGGGCTCGAGCCACTGCTTCTTCTGCTCGGGCGAGCCGTAGCGCTCCAGCGTTTCCATGTTGCCCGTGTCGGGCGCGTTGCAGTTGAAGACTTCCGGCGACCACGGCACGCGGCCCATCACTTCGCATAGCGGCGCGTATTCGAGGTTGGTGAGGCCGGCGCCGTGCTTCGAGTCGGGCAGAAACAGGTTCCAGAGGCCGTCGGCTTTCGCCTTGGACTTCAGCTCCTCGATGAGCTGGGTCGGCGTCCATCGGTCGCCCTCCGCCACCTCGGCGAGGAAGCGGCGCTCGTTGGGATAGACGTGGGCGTCCATGAAGGCGGTGAGGCGCTTCAGGAGGTCGCGCGTTTTTTGCGAGTATTCGAAGTTCATTTCATCGACTCCACTCTTTTCCAACCCAGGTCTGCCAGTGCCCTCGCGGATTTTCCGACTTCGAGTGCGTACTTGCTGGCGGCGGTGCCGTCCTTCACGCGCCCCATGATGCCCTGCGCGATGCCGGCGGCGCGGAACATGTTGTACGCGATGTAGAAATCCCAGTGGTGGCGATCGATGGGCTCGCGGCCGACGCGCTCGAGATAGTTGGCGACGTACTCCCTTTCGGAAGGGATCCCGAGCG
Source organism: Burkholderiales bacterium (assembly GCA_031396185.1). Taxonomy (GTDB): domain Bacteria; phylum Pseudomonadota; class Gammaproteobacteria; order Burkholderiales; family Usitatibacteraceae; genus Usitatibacter. Next base: position 7,991 of record JANNKG010000252.1, read on the forward strand.
CCGGCAGGTCGTGGCCGGTGAGGCCGCGGAAGGCGCCCGGCGGCACGTGCCAGCTCATGCAGTGGTAGGAGAAGTCGGCGAGCGGGTGGCCGAGCGTCGAGAGCTCCCAGTCGAGGACGGCGAGGATGCGCGGCTCGGTCGGATGAAACACGAGGTTATCGAGCCGGAAGTCGCCGTGCACGATGGTAGTCGCGTCATCGGCGGGAATGTTCTGCGGCAGCCACTCGATCAGCCGGTTCATCGACTCGATGGTCTCGGTCTCGCTCGCCTGGTACTGCTTGGTCCAGCGGCCGATCTGGCGGGCGAAATAGTTGCCTGGCTTGCCGTAGTCGCTCAAGCCCCGCGCCTCGTAGTCCACCTTGTGGAGCTCGGCGATCACGCGGTTCATCTCCCAGTAGATCTCCGCACGCTGAGCGTTGGTCATGCCGGGGAGAGCGCCGTCCCAAAGCACGCGCCCGTCGACGAAGTCCATCACGAAGAAGGCGGAGCCGATGACCGAATCGTCGGTGCAGAGGCCGAAGGTTCTCGGCACCGGCACGCGGCTACCGGCGAGCGCGGTGATGACGCGGTACTCGCGGTCGACGGCGTGGGCCGACGGCAGCAACTTGCCCGCAGGCTTGCGGCGCATCACGTAGCGGTGGCCGTCGGTCGTGAGGCGGAACGTGGGATTCGATTGGCCCCCGCGGAACTGCTCGACCGTGAGCGGGCCCTTGAATCCGTCCACGTTGTTGCGCATCCAGGCGTCGAGGGCGGCGATGTCGAAGCGCTGCTTCTCCGAAACCGCCATCGTCCCGGCAAACTGGTTCGCGCTCATGCCTTTGCGGGCTCGACCGGGCGGGAGACGTCGGTGGGGGTGCGCTCCGAAAGAATGTCGTTCATGCGGGTCTCGATGGCCAGCTTGATCTTCTGGTGGGGCAGGACGTAGAAGCGGTTGGCCTTCACGGCGTCGAGCGTCAGGGTGGCCACCTCGGCCGCGGTCAGTCTTCCGGCAGCGACCGCCTTGCGCATCGCGTCTTCGTACGGAGCCGAGAGTGGATTTTTTGCCGCGAGCTCCTTCGGCCGGCTACGCTCCGATTCCCCGATTCCCGTGTTCACGAACGCGGGGGCCAGCACCGAGACGCCGATTCTCGATTCCGCCACACGCAGGTCGTGCAACAGGCACTCCGAGAGCGTCACCACCGCGTGCTTGCTTACGCAGTACACCGCGCTTCCCGGCAGCGACAGGAAGCCCGCGACCGACGCGGTGTTCACGATGTGGCCGTCCTGCTTCTGCTCGAGCATCCGCGGGACGAAGGCGCGGATGCCGTGAACCACGCCCATCAGGTTGATGTCGAGCACCCACTTCCAGTCTTCGAGGGTGGCGGTCCAAGCGGGACCGCACACCGCCACGCCGGCGTTGTTGAAGACCACATGCGCTGCGCCGAAGCGCTCGTAGGTCTTGGCGGCGAGGTTTTCGAGTTGCCCGGGTTGGGAAACGTCGCAGCGGACGACCAACGACCCTCTCCCCGGCTCCCTTCCATCGGCCAGCGAGGTCTCCATCTGCGAGACCGTCTCCGCCATGCCGCGCTCATCCACGTCGGCCAACACGATGCGGGATCCCTCGCGGGCGCAAGCCAACGCCAGCTCCCGGCCGATGCCGCTCCCCGCGCCGGTGACGACGGCGACCTTCCCGTTCAGGTCCATGGCGTGATGCTATCTCCTTGCATACAAGGCCCCCACCTGGTCCTTGTACCGCTCGAGGATCTGGGCGCGCTTCGGCTTCATGGTCGGCGTGAGGAGGCCATTATCGACAGTCCAAGGCTCGTCGAGAGTGGCGACGCGGCGAATCTGCGCATACCCCGGGAAGTGCTTGAGCTGTGAGGCGACGCGGGCGGCGATGGCCTTCTCGTCGAGGTTTCCGGCCCGGGCCTTCTCGGCGGCGGCCAGCACCAGGAGTGCCGCCAGATAGGGCTGGCCTTCCCCGATCACCAGCGCCTGCTCGAAGAGCGGGTCGAGCTGGAT
>JANNKG010000301.1:0-7415 GCA_031396185.1 Burkholderiales bacterium
TGAGCTCGTCGAGGTCCTCGTCCCAGACGTGGCCGGTTTTTTCGGGATCGGTAGCCACCTTGCGCATCGACAGCGAGGCGAGCAGCAACCCGCAGGCCACGATGCTCACGAGCGTCACGCCCGCGACGAATACGCTCCAGAAATCACCGGTGAAGTCGCTCATTTTCCCTCCTCGTCGACGGGCAGCCGCGCAGCCTCATCGAAGCGCGCGCGATTGCGCGGGTGGACGGCGTAGACCACGATGCCCAGGAACGCGGTGAACGACAGCACCGTCACGATTTCGCGCAGCAGGTTGATGTCCATGTCAGCGCGATCTTTTCAATGCCGTGCCCATGCCCTGGAGGTAGGCGATGAGTGCGTCCTGCTCGCTCTTGCCCTCCAACGCCTGGCGCGCGCCCGCAACGTCGGCGTCGGTGTACGGGTGCCCGAGCGAGCGCAACACCTTGAGCTTCTGCGCGATGTGGCTGGCGTCGGCCGGCGTGGTCGCGAGCCAGGGGTATCCGGGCATGTTCGACTCCGGGACCAGGTCGCGCGGGTTGTTCAGGTGGATGCGGTGCCACTCGTCTCCATAGCGCCCGCCGACGCGCGCCAGGTCCGGCCCGGTGCGCTTGCTGCCCCACTGGAACGGGCGGTCGTAGACGAACTCGCCGGCGACGGAGTAATGGCCGTAGCGCTCGGTCTCGGCGCGGAACGGCCGGATCATCTGCGAATGGCAGTTGTAGCAGCCCTCGCGCACGTAGATGTCGCGCCCGGCGAGTTGCAGCGGCGGATAGGGCTTCAATCCCGCCACCGGCTCCGTGGTCGAGCGCTGGTAGAAGAGCGGCACGATCTCCACCAGGCCGCCCACGGCGACCACCAGGATCACCAGGACGATGAGCAGCCCGGTCTTCCTCTCGATCAGGTCGTGTGTGAGTTTCATCGGGATCCGGTCGCTTTCATGCGTGGGCCAGCGCGGGGGCGGGGATGGGGGCATCCGCAGCCTTGCCGGCGAGCAGTGTCATCGTGACGTTCCAGGCCATCATCACCATGCCGGCAAAGTAGAGCAGGCCGCCGGCAAGCCGGATGGCGTAGAACGGGTAGGTCGCCTTCACGCTCTCGGCGAAGCTGTAGGTGAGCGTCCCATCGGGAGAAACGGCGCGCCACATGAGCCCCTGCATCACGCCCGCGATCCACATTGCGGTGATGTAGAGCACAACGCCGACGGTGGCGACCCAGAAATGCAGCGAGATGGCCTTCACGCTGTACATTTCCACGCGCCCCACGAGGCGCGGGATCAGGTAATAGAGGCTGCCGAAGGTGATGAAGCCCACCCAGCCCAGCGCGCCCGCGTGCACATGGCCCACGGTCCAGTCGGTGTAGTGCGACAGCGCGTTGACCGTCTTGATCGACATCATCGGCCCCTCGAAGGTGGCCATGCCGTAGAACGACAGGGACACGATGAGGAACTTGAGGATCGGGTCGGTGCGCAATTTATCCCAGGCGCCCGACAGCGTCATCATCCCGTTGATCATCCCGCCCCACGATGGCGCCAGCAGGATCAGCGAGAAGACCATCCCGAGGGACTGCGTCCAGTCGGGGAGCGCCGTGTAATGCAAATGGTGCGGTCCCGCCCACATGTAGGTGAAGATCAGCGACCAGAAGTGCACCACCGAGAGCCGGTACGAATAGATCGGGCGGCCCGCCTGCTTGGGGATGAAGTAGTACATCATCCCGAGGAAGCCCGCGGTGAGGAAAAAACCCACGGCGTTGTGCCCGTACCACCATTGCACCATCGCGTCCTGCACGCCGGCGTACGCGGAGTACGACTTCCAGAAGCTCACCGGCACCGCGGCGCTGTTGACGATGTGCAGCAGCGCCACCGTCAGGATGAAGGCGCCGAAGAACCAGTTGGCGACATAGATGTGCGACACCTTGCGCTGGGCGATGGTCCCGAAGAAGACCACGGCATAGGCGATCCACACCGCGGCGAGCAGCAGGTCGATCGGCCATTCGAGCTCGGCGTACTCCTTGCCGGAGGTGATCCCGAGGGGTAGCGTCACGGCCGCGAGCACGATGATCGCCTGCCAGCCCCAGAAGGTGAAGGCCGCGAGCCCATCGGAGACGAGGCGCACCTCGCAAGTGCGCTGGACCACGTAGTACGAGGTGGCCATGAGCGCGCAACCGCCGAAGGCAAAGATCACCGCGTTGGTATGCAGCGGGCGCAGACGCCCGTAGGAGAGCCACGCGGTGTCGAAGTTGAGCTCGGGCCACATGAGCTGGGCGGCGATGACCACCCCCACGAGCATGCCCACCACGCCCCAGACGACCGACATCACGGCGAACTGCCGCACGACCTTGTAGTTGTACATTCCCCGCGATTGCATCTGAGGCCCTTGCACGATGCCGACCAAGTGAATGCTAGGCAACCACGGCGGGCAGGGGTTGCGCTAAATCAAAAACGCTCCTCGCGCCCGGCGGCGGCGCCCCCTTTTGGCTCCGGGCGATCGTCGTCTGCGACGACCGTGAGCGCCGGACCATCGAGGTCGTCGAACTGCCCGCCATCGACGGCGAACCAGAAGGCCGCGCCGATGACGAACGCGAGCACGATGCTCAGCGGGATGAGCAGGTACAGGATGTCCATCAGCGGCGCAGGCGCAGCGCGTTGGCCACGACCAGGGCCGAGCTCGCCGACATCGCCACGCCCGCCACGAGCGGGGTCACGGCCCCGGCGAAGGCGAGCGGGATCACCAGGGCGTTGTAGGAGAGCGCCCAGGCGAGGTTCTGGCGGATCACGACGCGCGCCCGTCGCACAATGCGGGCCGCCGCCGCCAGGTCGGCGAGCGAGTCCGAGAGCAGCACAGCGTCGGCCCGCACCTGCGCCAGGTCGGCGCCGCCGCCCATCGCCACCGACACATCGGCCTGCGCGAGCACCGGCGCGTCGTTGATGCCGTCGCCCACCATGGCGACACGCGCACCACCCGCCTGCAACTCGCGCACGAATGCAAGCTTGCGATCCGGTGTCGCGCCGGCCTCGAAACGATCGATGCCCAGCTCCGCCGCGACGCGCCGGGTTACGCCCGCGCCGTCGCCCGACAGGAGGTGGATCGTCACACCCATGGCACGCAAGCTTTGCAGCGCCGGCGCGGCATCGGGACGCAACGCATCGTCGAGGCGGAACGCGGCGATCCAGCCGGCGTCGTCGGCGAGCCACACGGTCGTGCCGGCCCCCTCCCTCCAGCCTTCCGGAAGCGGCTGCCCGTGGAGGACGCCTGCGAACTCGGCGCGCCCCATACGCAGGCGCCGGCCCTCCAGGCGGCCCTCGACGCCATCGCCGGGGTGATTGCGGTGATCCTCGACCGCCGCAATCACCGCGCCCCCGGCCGCCGTGGCCAGCGCGCGATCGAGAGGATGCGCGGAGGGTCGCGCGAGCGCTGCGGCGAGCGCGCGAGCGCTCGCCTCCTCCATCGCGCGAAGCGGCACCACCTCGAGCAGTTGCGCCTGCCCCTCGGTGAGCGTGCCGGTCTTGTCGAAGACGAAATCGGTGGCGGTCGCGAGCCGCTCGATCGCCCCGGCGCGGGTCACGATGAAATTGCGGCGCGCCAGCGCGCCGCTCGCCACCGTGAGCGCGGTCGGAGTCGCCAGCGCGAGCGCGCACGGGCAGGTCACCACCAGGACCGAGACCGCGATCCAGACCGCCCGCGCGGGATCGATGTGCCACCACGCGAGGCCCGCGGCGAGCGCGGCGGCCAGCACCCCCCCAACGAACCAGCCCGAGGCCCGCTGTGCCGCGGCGACCCAGGGCGTGCGGTGCTCGAGGGCGCGCTCCATCAAGCGCTGGATCGCCGCAAGCGCCGTTTCGCTCCCCACGCGGCGCACGAGCAACACCAGGGCACGGCCGGCGTTGATCGAACCGCCGACCAGCGCCTCTCCCGTGCGGCGGGCACGCGGGCGGCTCTCGCCGGTAAGCCACGCTTCGCTCACCAGGGCGTCGGGACCCTCGAGCTCGCCGTCCGCCGGAACCGTCTCGCCGCTGCGAACCAGCACGCGGTCGCCGGGCATGAGGCGTGCGGTTGGCACCGTTTCGGTGGCGTGGCCGAACGCATCGCTCAGCCGCTCCGCGGTGCGTGGCTCGAGGCGCGCCAGGTGCTGCAACGCGCGCCCCGCCCGCGCCCTAGCGAGCAGCTCCACATACCGGCCCGCGAGGAGCAGGAAGACGAACATCGTGATCGAATCGAAATAAACCACGCCCGATCCCGCCGCGGTGGCCCAGGCGCTCGCGATGAAAGCCACCGCGATGCCGAGCGCCACCGGCACGTCCATGCCCAGGCGGAAGCCGCGCAGGTCGCGCCAGGTGCCGCGGAAGAAAGGTGCCGCCGAGTACGCCACCACGGGAATCGTGAGCGCCAGGCCGGACCAGCGCATGAGCTGCTCGATGTCCGCTGTCATCTCGCCGACCCCGGCGAAATAGCCGGGCACCGCGTACATCATCACCTGCATCATCCCCAGGCCCGCGACACACAGCCGGCGCAGCGCGCTGCGCCGCTCGCGTTCTTCGACGAGCGCCGCGCGGCCGGCCTCATAGGGCCAGGCCGTGTAGCCCACGGCTCGAATCGCCTCGAGAATGGTGCTCAGGCGGGCGGTGGAGCTCTTCCAGCGGACGCGCGCTCGGCGGGCGCCGAAGTTAACCGTCGCGGCCTCGACCCCCGGGGTCCGTGCGAGGGCATGCTCGACCAGCCAGCCGCACGCCGCGCAGCTCAGGCCCTCGATCAAAAGCTGCGCTTCGCGCAACCCCTCGGCGGGGGCGCGCACGAAGCTCGCCTGGAAAGCCGGATCGTCGAACCCGGAAAGGCTCTCGCGACGCGCCGACGGCGTGGGCGCCGGGGCAGAGCGCAGCTGGTAATAGTCGCCCAAGCCGAGGCCGACGATCGCGCGCGAGACCGCTTCGCAGCCGTGACAGCAGAACACGGCACCCGCAGGCGCCGGGAGGCCACAGTGCCGGCAGGTCACTCGGCGATCTACTTCTTGTCAAAGTGCGACCGCGCCTTGGCGACGCCTTCGCGCATGCGGTCCCACGCCTCGTCGGCGCCCTTGGTGAACTCGCTCCAGGCGGTGGCCGAGGCGCCCTCGAGGAGCCGCATCTGGTAGGCCGCCTTCTCGCGCTGCTCGCGCAGCGTGTCGAGCTGCTGCGCGTAACGCTTCTTCATGTCGCCCTGGGCGCTTTTCGCCTGTGATTCCCACTTCGTCATGTCGGAATTCCAGCGATCGAGCTGGTCCTTGAGGCTCTTTACGTACTCGTCGCGCGTCTTCATGGGCGGGTCTCCAGTTGTCAAACTCCAACACTGTGCCCAGCGCCGTGGCGGGCGTTGATGCAGGTCAATCATCCACCTCGCAGCCGCAAGCGCCGCGATCGGCGCACTCCGGAAGCCTTGAGAATGACGGACGGTCAGGCTGCGAATGCCCTGGGCGCCGTGGATTTGCGGCTTTCGCGGTAGGCTCCGTCCCCCTCCGCGACGACCCGCCCATCCACCAACTCGATCACCCGGTCGCAGCGCGCGGCCCACCTTGTCGAGCAGGTCGCAGGCCGCCGCGCGCGTCGGGGCGGCCGCGCGCGCGCAGCATCGGCATCATGACGTTCTCCGGCGGCACCCGGAAGGGGTCACGGGCGATGTCGAACCGCGACGAGGTAGTACAGGACCGGAATCACGAGGAGCGTGAGCAGCGTGGAGACGAGGATGCCGAAGATGAGCGAGATGGCCAGCCCGTTGAAGATCGGGTCGTCAAGGATGAACCCCGCGCCGATCATCGCCGCCAGCGCGGTCAGGGCGATGGGCTTGGCGCGTGCCGCGGCCGATTGCATCACCGCCTCGGCGGGCGCGAGCCCCTCGGCGAGGCGCAGGTTCACGAAGTCCACCAGCAGGATGGAGTTGCGCACGATGATCCCGGCGAGCGCGATCATGCCGATCATCGAGGTCGCGGTGAACTGCGCGCCCAGGAGCGCGTGCCCCGGCATCACGCCGATCACCGTGAGCGGGATCGGCGCCATGATCACCAGCGGCACCAGGTACGAGCGGAACTGCGCGACCACCAACAGGTAGATCAGCACCAGGCCCACGGCGTAGGCGAGGCCCATGTCGCGGAAGGTCTCGTAGGTGACCTGCCACTCGCCGTCCCATTTGACGGCGTACTCGCGGTACGGATCCGAGGGCTGGCTTATGAAGTACTCGGCGACACCCTGGCCCGGGCCCTCTCCCGCGGCAGGGGGAGAGAAGATCTTCGAGCGCGCCGCGAACAGGCCGTAGAGCGGGCTGTCCAGGCGCCCCGCCTCGTCGGCGACGACGTGCACGACCGGCAACAGGTCCTTGCGATACGTGGGGCGATCGCGATCGTTGGCCACCACGCGCACCAGCTCCGAGAGCGGCACGAGCGAGCCGTCGGGCGCGCGCAGCGTGAGCTTGAGCAGGTCGTCGAGGCTCGACCGGCGCTCGGCGGGAAGCACCACGGTCACCGGCACCTCGTACTTCGAGTACCCGTCGTGCAGTGGCGTCACGTCGGCGCCGGTGAGCGCCATGCGAATCGTCTCGACCACGTCGCGGCGCGAGAGTCCGGCGAGCGCCGCCCGCGGCTGGTCCACCTTGAGCACCAGGCGCGGTGCGGCATCCTCGACCGTGTCGTCGATGCCCACGACGTCGGGGGTGGCGGCAAGCGCCGCGCGCACCCGCTGGGCAACGCGGATGCGCCCGGCTTCGTCCGGCCCGTAGATCTCGGCCACGATCGGCGCGAGCACCGGCGGCCCCGGGGGCACCTCGACCACCTTGACCTTCGCGCCCCAGCGCTTGCCGATGGACTCGAGCGCGGGCCGCGCCGCCTGCGCGATCTCGTGGCTCTTGCGCTCGCGCTTCGATTTGTCCGCAAGGTTCACCTGCAGGTCGCCCTGCCAGGGATCGACACGCAGGGCGTACTGGCGCACCAGGCCGTTGAAATTAATGGGGGAGGCGAGACCCGCATAGGCCTGGTAGTCGGTCACCTCGGCAATGCCGGCCACGTGAGCGCCCAGTTCGTGCAGAACGGCCGCGGTAGTCTCCACGGGGGTGCCCGCGGGCAGGTCCACCACCACCTGGAACTCGCTCTTGTTGTCGAAGGGCAGCATCTTGAGCACCACCAGCTTCACGCCCGCGAGGCCCAGCGAGGCGACGATGAGACCGCCGATGGCGAGCCCCAGGCGGCGGCGGTTGCGCCGCGCCTCGGGCGCCGCGACAAAGGGCTCGAGGATGCGTGTGAAGAGCCGCTCCAGCTTCGCATCCAGCGGCGATGCAGCGGCGTCCCCGTGCGGCGCGAGGAGCTTCAACGCGAGCCATGGCGTCACCGTGAAGGCGATCGCGAGGGAGATCACCATGCCCAGGCTCGCATTGATCGGGATGGGGCTCATGTACGGGCCC
>JANNKG010000318.1:0-3407 GCA_031396185.1 Burkholderiales bacterium
CGACCGCCTGTGCGCGGAGCTGGTCGCTGCCGGCACCTTCCGCAAGCTGAATGAGAAGCTGCGCCCCAATTCCTACCTGGCGTGGTCGGATCCTTCGGACGTGGCGCGCGTCGAGGACCGCACCTTCATCTGCTCCGCCACCCGGGAAGATGCCGGCCCCACCAACAACTGGGTCGATCCGGGCGAGATGCGCAAGACCCTCGACGGCCTCTTCAAGGGTTGCATGAGCGGCCGCACGATGTACGTGGTGCCGTTCAGCATGGGCCCGCTCGGCTCCCCCATCGCGCACATCGGAATCGAAATTTCGGATTCGGCCTACGTCGCGGTGAACATGAAGCTCATGACCCGCATGGGGCGCAAGGTGCTCGACGTCCTGGGCGACGGCGATTTCGTGAAATGCCTGCATTCGGTCGGAGCGCCGCTTGCCGCGGGACAGAAGGACGTCACCTGGCCGTGCAACAAGGACCACAAGTACATCGTCCACTTTCCCGAAGCGAAAGAGATCATCTCCTACGGTTCGGGGTACGGTGGCAACGCGCTCCTCGGCAAGAAGTGCCTGGCGCTGCGCATCGCCTCCGTCATGGGCCGCGAGCAAGGCTGGCTCGCCGAGCACATGCTGATCCTCGGCGTCGAGTCACCCGAGGGCAAGAAGCACTACGTGACCGCAGCGTTTCCGAGTGCCTGCGGCAAGACCAACTTCGCCATGTTGATCCCGCCGCCGACCTTCGACGGCTGGAAGGTCACCACGGTCGGCGACGACATCGCGTGGATCAAGCCCGGCAAGGACGGCAAGTTGCGCGCGATCAACCCCGAGGCGGGGTTCTTCGGCGTCGCGCCCGGCACCGGTTGGGATACGAATCCCAACTGCATGGAAACCATCAAGGACAACACCATCTTCACCAACGTGGCGCTGACGCCCGAGGGTGACGTGTGGTGGGAAGGCATGACCAAGGAGCCGCCAGCGAAGCTCACCGACTGGACCGGGAAGGAATGGACGCCATCCGCGGGCCGCCCCGCCGCCCATCCGAACGCGCGCTTCACGGTATCGGCCGCCCAGTGCCCCTCGATCGACCCGGCGTGGGACGACCCCAAGGGTGTTGCCGTGGACGCGTTCATCTTCGGCGGCCGCCGCTCGACCACCGTGCCGCTGGTCACCGAAGCGCGCAGCTGGAATGACGGCGTGTACATGGCCGCGACCCTCGGCTCCGAAACCACGGCGGCGATCGTGGGTCAGGTCGGCGTAGTGCGCCGCGATCCCTTCGCGATGCTCGCCTTCTGCGGCTACAACATCCTCGACTACTTCGCCCATTGGCTCGACCTCGGCAAGAAGATCAAATCCGCGCCGCGCATCTATCTCGTGAACTGGTTCCGCAAGGACGCGGGCGGCAAGTTCTTCTGGCCGGGTTACGGCGAGAACATGCGGGTGCTCAAGTGGATCATCGAGCGCATCGAGGGCAAGGCGGTGGCGAAATCCACGCCGCTTGGAAACGTTCCCGAGTCGCTCGACATGGAGGGCCTGGCCCACTTCGGCCCCGAGAAGTTCGCGCAGGCGAGCGCGGTCTCGAAGGCGGAGTGGCACGAGGAGATGAAGCTGCACGCCGAGATGCTCGAAGTGAAGATGACCGGCCCCGTGCCGCCGGAGCTGATGCAGCGCTACCAGGCACTCAAGGCCGAGTTTGCCTAGCCTGTCGCCCCCGCGCAGGCGGGGGCCCAATAATTGGATCCTCGCCTGCACCGGGGTGGCCCCAACATGATCGAAACCGCAGTCCGCGAGCGCTCCGATGCGCTCGTCCGGACGCTTCTGGACTCCGTCCGCATCGCCTCGGTCAGCCTCACCGGCGAAGGGATCGCCGACCAGGTGGGATTCCTCACCAAGCGCCTCGAAGGCTGGGGCTTCAAGGCCGAGGTGCACAAGACCACGAGCCATCCCATCATCTACGCGGAGGCGGGTCCCAAGGAAGCCCGGTTCACGTGGCTTCTCTACGGCCACTACGATGTCTATCCCGCCGACGAGAAGCAGGAGGGTTGGCGCACCAAGCCCTTCGAGCCGGTGGTCGAGGGCGACCGCATCTGGGGCCGCGGCACCGGCGACAACAAGGGTCAGCACCTCGCAATGCTGAATGCCATCGCGGTGTGGCGCGAGCTTCACGGCGAGCTGCCGATCCGCATCAAGGTCATCCTGGAGGGCGATGAAGAGACCGGCAGCATCCCGTTGCCGAAGTTCATCGAGGAGAATCGCGCGCGGCTGAAGGCCGACCTCTGCTGCTACTCCGACGGGCCGATGTTTCCCAACGACCAGCCGGTGCTGCTGATGGGCGTGCGCGGCAACCTCGGGCTGGAGTTCGTGGCCAAGGGCGCCAAGCGCAACCTGCACTCCGGCAACCTGGGCGGCGTCTCGCCCAATCCCACGCTCGATCTCATCCACTTCCTCGCAGAGATGGTCGATCGCGACGGCAAGCTGCTGGTGCCCGGTGCCGCCTATGCCGAGGTGACCGTTGCGCCCGCGGACCTGGCCGCGGTGCGCGACCTGAAGGTGGACCACGCGGAGTTCAAGGAGAGCGTCGGCGTGGAGCCCACCACCGGCAGCGACGACGCCCTCTTCCACGAGCGCCTCATGCTGCGGCCGGCGTTCAACGTCTCGGGATTCTCATCGGGCTACACCGGTGCGGGCCAGAAGACCATCATCTACAAGGAAGCGCTCGCCAAGGCCGACGTGCGCCTGGTGGGCGGGCAGGATCCCGACAAGGTGTTCGCGGCGATCCAGAAGTTTGCGAAGGATCGTGGCTATCACGGCATCGAGGTGAGAAACCTGAAAGGCACGCCCGCCTCGCGCACGCCGCTCGACCATCCGATGGTGTCGAAGGTGAAGGCCGCGGTCGAGAAGGGCTTCGGCAAGAAGGTGCTGGTGGTGCCATCGCTGGGCGGGACCACGCCCGACTTCGTGTTCACGCGCCTGCTGGGGCTGCCGTCGATCGTAGTGCCGCTCGCGCCCTACGACGAGAACAACCACGCACCCAACGAGTCGACGAAGGTCTCGCTCTACCTGGCGGGGGTGCGTTCCGGAATGCACCTCATCGAAGGATTCGCCTGAATGGATTATCGCAATCTCGGGAAGAGCGGCCTGAAGGTTTCCCCCATGTGCCTCGGCACGATGATGTTCGGTGACCGCACGGATGCCACGGAAGCGGGACGCATCGTGGGATCCGCCCGCGACGCCGGCGTGAACTTCATCGACACGGCCGACGCGTATGCCAAGGGCGAGTCGGAGCGCGTCGTCGGGAAGCTCATCGCCTCCGATCGCGATCACTGGGTGCTCGCGACCAAGGTCGCCAATCCGATGCCTGCCTCGGGAGCCTCCAACCCGGGGGGCGACGATCCCAACCGCCGCGGCACCGGACGCAAGTGGG
>JANNKG010000352.1:0-12731 GCA_031396185.1 Burkholderiales bacterium
ATGCCCGCAGTCTCCTGCGGGCATTTGCCAACCACCCCTTGGAGGGCTGACTACATCTTCCAGGTCACGCCCAGACGGTACTGGCGTCCACGCGGGTCGAAGAGGCTGAAGTCGTAGTTGAAGGTCGAGCTGAAACCCGGATCCACGAACGGCAAGCGGTTGTGGATATTGACGATCGAACCCGCGATCGACAGGTTCCGCGTCAGCTGGAACTTGGCGAACAGGTCATAGGTGATGTACGACGGGATCGACTCCGGGTAGACCTGGTTCTGGAAGCGCGGGTCTTGGGGAGCGCGGAACGAGGCCGCAAGGGCTTCCTGGCGATAGTGGCGGGTGTAATTGCCCGCCAGGGTCGCCGAGAGGCGGCCCGCGTCGAGGTCCAGCGCAAGCTGGCCGCGAACGCGCGGGATTGAGTTGTTCCCGACGTTGCTGCCGTTCACGTTCTCGCCGTCTTCCTCGAATTTGTCGACGTACGACATGTTGGCGCGGGTAGTCCAGCGGCCCATGCCCGTGCTGATCCGATAGCGCGCCTCGAGGTCCCAACCTGCCGTCAGCGTCTGGTTCACGTTGAAGTAGTTACCCAGCACCGTCACGATGTTGTTGGTGATGGGGTCGCGGATGACGCGGGTGGGGTCACCTTCATCGACGACATCCTGAAAATCAGGGGTCGCAACGATGTTCTTCCAGTCGATGCGGTAGTAGTTCACCCCGATGCTGAAGTTCTGGTTCGGCTCGAAGATGATGCCGGCCGTGGTGCTGGTCGACTTTTCGGCCTCGAGGTTGGGGTTGCCTGCGAACACGCCCGAGATCTGCACGTTGGTCAGGCCCGTCACCGGATCATTGACCTGGACGAAGAACGTGGCGGACGACGGGGAGATTTCCGGAAGCGTCGGGGCGCGGAAGCCCTTGCCCCAGTTGGCGCGCAGCAGCAGCGAGTCGGTCGCCTTGAACTTGATGCCGGCCTTGGGGGTGGTCGAGGTGCCGTAGTCGCTGTAGTGGTCATAACGGGCCGCAACCGAGGCCTCGAGGCGGCGCGTCAGCGGCAGCGAGAGTTCGCCGTAGACCGCGTAGTTGTCGCGCTCGCCGTTGGTCGCGGTGATCCCTTGCCCCAGGATCTCGCCGTTCGCCGCGAGGGCGCTCGGTCGGTCGGCCAGCTTCTCGTTGCGGAACTCGCCACCGATGGCGAGGCCCACAGGGCCGCCGGCCATCCTCCACAGCTCGGTGCTCGCCTTAGTGTCCACGAACTTGAGCTCTGAGGTCGCTTCGCGCTTCACGTTGGCGCGCATCTGCTCGCGTACCCCAACCGGCGTAAGCGAAGGGCGATCGAGGTTGAGCGCCGTGCTCGTGACGACCGGCACCGGGGGTTGCGGGGTGCTCGGGACGCCGAGGACCGCGCTCGTTCCGGAAAGCGTGAGGCGGTTGTAATTGTCCTGGTCGATCTCGTTGCGCGAGAATCCCACCGCGCTATCGAGGTCCCAGCTACGAACCGTGTAGGTCAGCCCTGCCAGGACGCGCAGGGTGTCCGAAACCGTTTTCTGGTCACGAGTGCCGAAATCCTGCAGGTTGCCGGTGATGCGTGCATTGGTCGGAAATGGGTTGCCCGCTACGCCGGGGGCGAAATTGACCGTATAGCCGAACGGACGCAGGCCGGCCGAGGTCTGTTGCAGCGCCGTGGTGTTGAAGAATGGCGGAGTGAATACCTGCACGTTCTCCACCCTGGAAAGACCCAGTTCCAGGTATCCCGTAGCCTTGGACGAGAACTCCTTGGTGAAGCGCGAGATGATGCCGATACGCTCGGTCTCCGGCAGGGCGGTCAGCTGGCCGTTGATGTCCTTCGCGCAAAACGTATTCGTGGTCAGATTCTGGTTGGACGCTGCCGCGAGCAGCCCTCGGTCCACGGCCTGGGGGCCGGTAAGGACGGTACCGCCCAGATCCGCGCACTCGCTGATCGCCCGGAAGTTGGGGCTGAGCGTGCCGTTGGCATTGACTTGGCGGAACGTCCCGCCCGCCGTCAGGGACTGGAAGTTGCGCCCGCCCGGGTACTGCCGGTAGTCGCGTGAGGCGCCGAAGTCGGTGTCGCTCAGCAGGACCTGGTCGCGCTTGTAGAAATCCAGCGTGACAAAGGCGGACCAGCGGTCGCGCGCCAGGTCGCCCCAACCCGCGGTCGCGTTGAATCGGTAGTCGTGTTTACCCTCGTAGTAGCCGGTCTGAGCGCTCAGCTCGACGCCCTTGTAGTCCTTCCGCAGGATGATGTTCACCACCCCGGCGATGGCATCGGAGCCGTAGATCGCCGAAGCGCCGTCCTTGAGGATCTCGATCCGCTCCACCGCGGAGCTCGGGATCGAGTTCAGGTCGACGAAGGAATCCTGCAGGTTCTGGGCAAACCCGTAGCCGGCGGTGCGGCGGCCGTTCAGCAGCACCAGGGTGGTTTTCTGGCCGAGACCACGCAGCGAGATGCCCGAAGCGCCCGAGGCGAAGCTGTTGGCGAAGCTGTTGGCGAAGCTTTCGCCGAAGCTGCCGCCGGTGTTGGCGGGAATGTTGCGCAGCACTTCGGCGACGGTGGCCTGGCCGGTGCGCTCGATCTGGTCGCGCGTGATGATCTCGACCGGGGCTACGGTTTCCTGGTCGACGCGCTTGATGTTAGAGCCGGTGACTTCGATCTTTTCGACGCGCTGTGCCTGTTGCGCGTGGGCGGTGATAAAAACTGACATCGCAACGCTCGCCCCCAGCGCTTGTACCAGCGCGACGGAAAGCGTTTTCCTCTTGATTTGCTTCATGAATTTCTCCCGGATTGTCGTTTGGAAACTGCTGGGGAATGGGGAAGTGTTTCGGCTGCGGATTTTTGATGATCCGCGAAGAATAGCGATGTAGTCGTCAAAACTCCAACAGGTTATTTCAGTTTGTGTCGTTTGCGCAACATTCCGTCACCTTAGTGACACAGGGGGGAAGCGCGACCTGCGCAGGCGTGGGTCAACCTTTCGGCGGGCGGCCGAAATCGACGCTCAGGGATGGGGGAGAGACCTACCTACCAGGCGATGGAGACGCGGGCTCCGCCCAAGGGGGACTCGGTGATGAATGCATCGCCACCGTGCCAGCGGGCAACCTGGCGCACGATGGCCAGGCCGAGCCCGAACCCGCCGGAGTCGCGGGCGCGACTGCGGTCCAGGCGCACGAACGGCTCGAAGAGGCGCTCGCGATCGGCGGCGTCGATCCCAGCGCCGTCGTCGTCCACTTCGATCACGGTGCGGTTGTTCTCCTGCCGAAGCGACACTTTGACTGTTGAGCGCGCGTGCAGCAGGGCATTGCGCAGCAAGTTGACCACGGCGCGCGCCATGTAGCGCGGCTCGCAGCGCACCGAATCCACGCCGACGGTGGAGTGAATCTCCACCGCTTGCCGCCCGCGGTCATCGCGCGCGTCGGCGAGCACGTCCTCGAGCCAGGGCTCCGCCGGCACGCTCTGCAGCCGGATCGCGGGTGCACCGCGCTCGAGTTTCGCGTAATCGAGCAGCTCGGTGGTGAGTTCGTCGATCTCGGCGATGTCACGTTCCATTCGGAGGAGGAATCGGTCCTTGGCCTCGGCTGACGACTCCTCGCGAGCCAGCGAATGGCTGAAGCGCAACCGCGCCAGCGGCGTGCGCAGTTCGTGGGATACCGCATTGGTGAGTGTCCGGTGCGACTGCAACAGGGAGGAAACGTGCTGGGTCATGGTGTTGAAGGCGCCCGCCAGGTCGCGAAGCGCCGAGTGCCTCCCGACCGTGGCGCGCGCCTCGAAGTGTCCGCCGCCGACTTCCTCGGCAGCGCGGCGGACAGCCAGCAGGTCGCGCCAGAACGGTCGCACGAAGAAGAACACCAATACCGCCACGATTGCGAACTCGACAGCCCAGTTGACCGCATAGGTCAGCATCTTCACCCGCTGGTTGTCGGGACCGGGGAAGTCCAGGGCGACAGCCATATCCCCGCCGCGAAGGCGCTTTACCAGCGTGAATCCCCCGCCTTCCCGGTCTAGCGCGATGATCGAGCCGCCCTGGTAAGACACCATCTGCTCGGGCTTGAACCGCGCGCGTTCGGCGAGCGCACTCGCAGCCACCAGGCGGGCGGGCAGGCCGAATCCGGCGGCGGTCTCGCGAAAGCGCTCGGGCCATTGATCCGCAGGCACCTTGGCAAGCGATTCCTCGATCAGATGGAAGGTGGGCACGAAGCGCACGCGAAAATCGAAGTTGGACGACATCTCGCGCCACACGTAATCCATCAGCTGCATCTGCACGACGAACGACAGGGCCAGGGTCGCGATGAGCACGCCGTAAAGCTTGAGGAAGAGCCGGATCACGACGCGGGTTCAGGCGAGGGCGGCAGGGCTACCAGTTGTTCGGGCTGAAGAGGTAGCCCACGTTGCGGATGGTCTTGATCCGCTCGGCGCTGTCGGCGAGGTCGCCCAGCTTGCGTCGCAGCCGGTAGATGCGGCAGTCGACCGACCGGTCCGAGCCGTCGTAGTCGAGGCTGCGCAGCTTGTTGAGGATGTCGTTGCGCGAAAGCACCTTGCCCGCGTGGCGCGCGAGCAGCCACAGCAGGTCGAACTCCGAACTGGTCAGGTCCACGGGCCGGCCCGCCAGGCGCACGCCTCGGGAAGCGACGTCGATCTCGAGCGTCCCGAAGGCGATGGTGTCGCCCGAGGTGGCGGCGCGCTCCCGCATGCCGGCGCGCCGCAGGATGGCGCGCACGTGGGCGAGCAGCACTCGAGGTTGTACCGGCTTGGGAATGAACTCGTCGGCGCCGAGTTCGAGGCCCACGACTCGATCGAAGTCCTCGTCGCGAGCGGTAAGGAACATGATCGGCAGCGTCGCGCCGCGCGCCCGCAGCTCGCGGCAGATCTCGAAGCCGTCGAGACCCGGCAGCATGACGTCCAGCAGCAGCAGGTCGGGATCAAGCTCGTGGGTCTTCTCGATGGCCCCGTCGCCGCGCTTGATCCAGTGCATGTCGAGGCCGTTGCGGCCGAGGTACTCCGAAATCAGCTCGGCAAGCCTTTCGTCGTCCTCGACCAGCAGCACCCGCGCGGCGCTCTCGACGGCGTTCACCTCAGATGCATCCACGAGGCTAGCGAAACTTGTAGTTCACGCTGGCGTACACGAACAGGCCGCGCAGGCTGTGCTGCTGGAAGACATAGAGCAGCGTCTCGGCAATCGCCACCGGCGGCTCCTTGTCGAACAGGTTCTTGGCCCCGAGCACCAGCTTGGTATTGCGAATGCCCGAGTACCACGCCTGCACGTCCACCGTGGTCCACGCCTTGATGAGCGGGTCGGCCGCAGCCGAGGCCGCTGACGACTGCTTGAACTTATGCGTGTAGTTGACGGCCGCGGTCGTCGACCACGGGCCGCGGTCCCAGCTCACCGAACCTACGCCCTTGAATCGCGGCAACTCGTAGGTGCCCGCAAATTCAGTGAGCGGCTCATCCGGCGCGAGCGGCTGCTTGAACGAAATGATGTACGAGCCGGTGAACCCGAGCACGAACCGGCCCATGTCGCCGCCTGAAAGGCGCACGCGCGCGTCGACATCGATGCCCTTGGTTTCCACGCGCGAAAGGTTTTCGAAGGGCACCGCAACGATGACGAGCGCCCCCGGCGCGCCGCGTTGGATGTCGTCGGAGGACGGCGTTCCCCGGGTCACGTACCGCGCATAGAGCGCCTCGTTGTCGAGGATGAACTGGAAATCTCGCGAGGAAACCAGGTCTTTCTGCTTGATGAAGTAGTAATCAACGCCGATGCTTGCGGTGCGCACCGGTTCCCAGACGAATCCTGCGGTCCAGCTTTCGGATTTTTCGGGCTTGAGGTCGGGGTTGGCGGAGAACGAGCCCGGGACCGAAACCGGGCCACAGTAGGTCTCGTTGATGGCGCAGCGCGTCGTGTCCTGCAGAGTCTGGAAGAAAAATGCGTTCGACTCGCCGCTTTCGGGTATCGAGGGAGCCCGAAAGCCCTTCGCGTAAGTCGCGCGCACCAGCAGCGCGGGGTCCACGTTCCAGCGCACTCCCACCTTCGGCGTCGACGAGTTGCCGAAGTCGCTGTAGCGGTCGGTGCGCGCGGCGAGCTGCAGTTCGAGGTTGCGCGCAGCCGGAACGTTGAATTCGACGTAGGCAGAGGTGATGTCGCGGCTGCCCTTCGCCTGGGTACTGCCGCGGCCGAGTACGTCGCCCAATGCGAGGACCGGGTCGGAATAATCGTCGTAATCCTCGCGTCGCAGCTCGACGCCCGCGGCCAATCCAAGGGGCCCGCTGCGCAGCTGCGCGAGCTCGCCGCTTATCTTGGCGTCGACGAAGGAAAGTTTCGAGTCGCCGAGCCGGGAATAGTTGACCCGAATGCGGTCGTAAACGGCCTGGCTGTTGGCCGCGTTGTTGAGGAAATTGTACGAGTTGTCCGCGATCGCACCGAGGAGCCCCGAGATGCGGATATTGTTCATATCCTTCTGTTCCGATTCGCTGCGCGAGTAGCCTGCGGCGGCCTCCCAGCTCCAGTCTCGCCAGGCCCCCGCGATGCCGGCGACGAGACGAGTGGAGTCGGTCGTGTTGATGATCTGGCGTGGGCCGACGTCGGAGAAACGGTAGCGCAGCTCGATGGGAACGGCGAACGGATTGGAGTTGTGTCCAACCGGCAGGACGACGCGCACCTGGCGCGCGATTCCCGGCCCGATTTGCGAGCTGGGGACCGCGAAGGGGGGCGACTGGGTAAAGGTTTCGTTGGCGTTGAAACCGAGTTCCGCGAAGGCGGAAAGGGTCGGAGAAATCGCAAAGGTCGCGCGCCCGAAGAGTCCCGCGCGTTCGGTTTCCGGCACCCCTGAATGGTAGAGGTTGAGGTTCTCCGTGCAGTTGTTGTTCCCGGCAAACAGGAGCACCCGGTCGGGAGGGCAGTTCGGGAACGGCTGTCGGGTGAAACCCGGGAAGGGATCCGTGCCGGGTCGGCGCAGGAACGTGCCCGGATTGGAGACGGTGGAATTCGGCAGGTTAGCTCCGCCCGGAATGTGGCGGTAATCGCCGCTTGCGGTAAGTGCACGGTCGCGAGCCCATATGGGGTCCCGCTTGAAGTAATCGCCGGCGATCATGAGGTTGAAGCGGTCTCGGCCCGGGACGCCGGTGCCGGCAGCGCCGCTCACTCGCAGCTCCCTTCCGTCCCCCTCGGAGGTTATCCCGCCGCCCACCGTCACCTCCGCCCCGGTGTAGTCCTTGCGCAGAATGACGTTGACCACGCCCGCGATCGCGTCGGAGCCGTAGATCGCCGAGGCGCCGTCCTTCAGGATTTCGATGCGCTCGATGGCCGCCAGCGGGATGCTGTTGAGGTCCACAAAGCCGTCCTGCAGGTTCTGGGCGAAGCTGTAGACCGCCATGCGGCGGCCGTTGATCAGTGTGAGGGTGGACTTCTGGCCCAGCCCGCGCAGCGACACCCCGGACGATCCGCGCGCGAAGCTACCGGTGAAGGTTTCGTCGAACGATCCCGTGGAGTTCGATGGCAGGTTGCGGATCACCTCCGTTAGGGTGTTCGCGCCGGTCTTCTCGATGTCCTCGCGGGTAATGATCTGGATCGGGGCGGGCCCCTCCGCGTCGACTCGCTTGATATTCGAGCCCGTGACCTCGATCTTTTCCACCTTCTGGGCGGTTTGGGCGAGGGCGGGGGACGCGGCGTGGGTGAGGGCTGCCGCGACTGCGGCGGTGAGCCCGTGGCGTGCCAGGTTCATGTGTTTCGTCCCTTTGGATTTATGGGGTTATCGCGATTGGGTTTCCTCTGGGGCGATGCTACGGAAGCGCATAATTCGGTCTGTAGCTCTTTGTCTCGGAATGTTGTGACGGGTCACCGCGTGTGGAGGGTGGCAAGCGCTCCTCGGAAGCGGCGCCGCAACCATTGACCGTCGCGCCCGGGGGGTGAATCGTGCTAAAATTTCACGGTTCTGGAGTAAGGGATGGGCGGCAGCGCCCATTTTTTGTTTGTGGAGCCGGTTTATTGAGTGCTACTCAGGTTCAGGAGCGCGAAAGCTGGCTACGGGAGACCCTCGTCGGGCTGGGCTACGAGCTGGTGGATCTGGAGTCGTCCCGCGGCGGGCTCTTGAGGATCTTCATCGATTCTCCGAGCGGGATAACCGTCGAGGATTGCGCTCGGGTCAGCAACCACCTGACCCGGGCATTCGCTGTCGAAGGGATCGAATACGAGCGCCTCGAGGTGTCGTCCCCGGGGCTGGATCGGCCGCTGAAGCGCGCGGAGGATTACACGCGGTTTGCGGGGCAGAACGCGAGCGTGAGGCTCAAGCTGCCGCGTGACGGGCGCAGGCGTTTTGAAGGAATGCTGGTAGGCGTCGAGGAAGGTGCGGTGGTCCTCGAGGTTGAAGGGGAACGACAGTCGTTTGCGTTGGGTGACATCGACCGCGCGCGGCTCGTTCCGGACGTGTGAGTTTTCGGGAGCCATTGGAATCATGAGTCGGGACATTCTGCTTCTGGTCGACGCGCTGGCGCGCGAGAAGAACGTCGCAAAGGACACCGTGTTCCTTGCGCTGGAGATGGCGCTTGCCTCCGCGACCAAGAAACGCTTCAAGGACGAAGTGGACGTGCGCGTGGAGATCGACCGCGAGTCTGGCGACTACTTGGCCTTCCGCCGCTGGACCGTCGTGCTCGACGAGGAGCACGAGGAACCCGCTCACCAGATCGCTATCACCGATGCCGTGGCCGAGAACGCCGAGGCGCAGCTGGGCGACGTCATCGAAGAGCCGCTCGAGGCCGAGACCTTCGGACGAATCGGCGCGCAGGCCGCCAAGCAGGTGATCCTGCAGAAGATTCGCGATGCCGAGCGCGAGCAGATCCTCAACGACTTCCTCGACCGCGGCGAGTCGCTCGTCACCGGCACCGTGAAGCGCGCCGAGCGCGGGAACTTGATCGTTGAATCGGGTCGAGTGGAGGCATTGCTGCCCCGCGACCAGTTGATCTCGAAGGAAAACCTGCGCGTCGGCGACCGCGTGCGCGCCTACATCGCCAAGATCGACCGAGCCGCGCGCGGCCCGCAACTCATATTGTCCCGCATCGCCCCGGATTTCCTGGTGAAGCTTTT
Organism: Burkholderiales bacterium; assembly: GCA_031396185.1. Lineage (GTDB taxonomy): Bacteria > Pseudomonadota > Gammaproteobacteria > Burkholderiales > Usitatibacteraceae > Usitatibacter. Next base: position 9,075 of record JANNKG010000352.1, read on the forward strand.
CGAGCTCGAAGTCCCCGAGATCGAGGAGGGTTTGCTCGAGATCAAGGCGGCCGCCCGCGATCCTGGCCTTCGCGCCAAGATCGCGGTGAAATCCAACGACGCGCGCATCGATCCCGTCGGCACCTGTGTCGGCATGCGCGGCTCGCGCGTGCAGGCGGTAACCCAGGAACTGGCCGGCGAGCGCGTCGACATCATCCTTTGGTCCTCAGAGCCGGCGCAGTTCGTGATCAACGCACTCGCCCCCGCCGACGTGAGCTCGATCGTCGTGGACGAGGAGCGCCACTCGATGGACGTGGTCGTGGCCGAGGATCAGCTCGCGCTGGCGATCGGCAAGGGCGGGCAGAACGTGCGTCTCGCCTCGGAGCTCACGGGATGGCAGCTCAACATCATGACCACCGAGGAGCGCGAGGAGAAAAGCGAGCAGGAGACCAGCGTGGTGCGCGCTGTATTCATGGAGAAGCTCGATGTCGACGAAGAGGTTGCCGAGATCCTCGTGAAAGAAGGCTTCACCTCGCTCGACGAGGTCGCCTACGTCCCGATCAACGAGATGCTCGAGATCGAGGACTTCGACGAGGAAACCGTGAACGAGCTGCGCCGGCGCGCTCGCAACGCTCTGCTCACGGAAGCGATCAAGAGCGAGGAGACGGTCGAGCACGCCGCCGAGGACCTGCAGGGCATGGACGGCATGGACAACCAGACCGCGCGGGTGCTGGCGGCCAAGGGCATCACCACCATGGACGCCCTGGCCGACCTCGCGACCGACGAGCTCACCGAGATGACCGGCATGGATGCCGAGCGTGCCAACAGGCTGATCATGACGGCGCGTGAACCCTGGTTCAAGGAACAACCGCGGGCCTCATAGGGCGCGGTTGGGAGAATAGTCAGCACATGGCCAAATCCAACGTTACCCAATTCGCCGAGGAGCTCAAGCTCCCGGTCACGCTGCTGATCGAGCAGCTCCAGGCCGCTGGCGTGAAGAAAAAAGCCGGAGATGACGCCATCACCGAGCAGGACAAGACACGCCTGCTCGACTATTTGCGCGAGATGCACGGCAACAAGGAGGAGAAGAAGAAGATCACCCTCACGCGCAAGCAGACTACCGAGATCAAGAAGTCCGACGCCACCGGCAAGGCGCGCACCATCCAGGTGGAGGTCCGCAAGAAGCGCACCTTCGTGAAGGTCGACAAGCCCGAGGTCGCGCCGGAGCCGGCCAAGCCCGTGCCGCCGCCCGCTCCGATCATCAACGAGGTCGAGGCGAGGAAGCGTGAGACCGAAGCCCGCCGCCAGGCTGAACTCGCCTCGCGCCAGGCCGCCGAGGCGGAGACCAAGGCCAAACGCGTCATCAAGAAGAAGGCCGACGAGGCCGCCGAAGCCGCGCCGGTGGTCCCTACGCCCGCCCCGGAAGCCGAGCCGTCGAAAAAGAAGCGTGTCATTCGCAAGAAGGGCGAGGACATGGCGACCGAGGCCGAGGCCCCGGTGCTGGTCGAGGTCAAGGTCGAGGCGCCCAAGGTCGACGCCCCCGTTGGCGCCGCGCCCGCCGCCGCTGCGCCCGAGGGCACCTTGCACCGTCCGGTCCTCAAACCGGGCGAGAAGGCTGACAAGAAAGGCCCGAAGCGCGCGGCGCGGCCGGCCTCGGCTTGGGTGGATGACCAGGCACGCCGTCGCGGTATCAAGACGCGTGGCGATACCTCGGGCGGCCGCGACGGCTGGCGTTCGCGCGCTGGCGGGCGGCATCGTGACGAAGAGGGGGGCACCTCGTTTTCGGCTCCTTCGGAGCCGAAGGTGCTCGAAGTGCCGATCCCCGAGACCATCAGTGTTGGCGATCTCGCCCACAAGATGAGCGTGAAGGCGGCCGAAGTCATCAAGGTCATGATGAAGATGGGCACCATGGTCACGATCAACCAGGTGATCGACCAGGACACCGCCATGATCGTGGTCTCCGAGATGGGGCATACGCCCAAGCTCGCCAAGCTCGACGACCCCGAATCGTTCTTGGTCGAGAGTGCTGCCAATGACGGGGCGAGTCACGAGACGCGTCCGCCGGTCGTCACGGTGATGGGGCACGTCGACCACGGCAAGACCTCGCTGCTCGATGCGATCCGCAAGGCGCGCGTCGCGGTGGGCGAGGCCGGGGGGATCACGCAGCACATCGGCGCCTATCACGTGGAAACCCCGCGGGGCGTCATTACCTTCCTCGATACACCGGGCCACGAGGCCTTCACCGCGATGCGCGCGCGCGGCAGCCAGGTGACCGACATCGTGGTCCTGGTAGTGGCCGCCGATGACGGCGTGATGCCCCAGACCATCGAGGCCATCCACCATGCGAAGGCGGCGAAGGTGCCGGTCGTGGTGGCGGTAAACAAGATCGACAAGCCCGAAGCGAATCCGCAGCGAATCAAGCAGGAGCTGCTCGCCCACGAAGTCGTTGCCGAGGAGTTTGGCGGCGAGGTCCAGTTCGTCGAGGTCTCCGCCAAGACCGGCCAGGGCATCGACCGGTTGCTCGAGTCGCTGCAGCTCCAGTCGGAGGTCCTCGAGCTGAAGGCGCCGGTGAACGCGCCCGCTAGGGGCGTCGTCATCGAGTCGCGTCTGGACAAGGGCCGCGGCCCCGTAGCCACGGTTCTGGTGATGTCAGGAACGCTGCGCAAGGGCGATGTGGTCCTCGCGGGCGCCGTCTTCGGGCGCGTGCGTGCGATGAACGACGAGAACGGCAAGGCGATCAGCGAGGCGGGGCCGGCGATTCCGGTGGAGATCCAGGGCCTGCAGGACGTTGCGCGCGCCGGCGACGACATCATGACGCTCAGCGACGAGCGCAAGGCTCGTGAAATCGCGCTTTTCCGCCAAGGCAAGTATCGAGATGTGAAGCTCGCCAAGCTGCAGGCCGCGAAGCTCGAAAACGTCTTCGACCAGCTTGCCGAGGGGGCCAAGCCGCTCGCGCTCATCATCAAGGCCGACGTGCAGGGTTCCTACGAAGGCTTGGCGCACGCCCTCACCAAATTGTCCACGGAAGAGGTGAAGGTCAACATCGTGCACAGCGCGGTGGGGGGCATTACCGAATCGGACATCAACCTCGCGCTCGCCTCGAAGGCCGTGGTGATCGGCTTCAATACTCGCGCCGACGCCGCTGCCCGCAAGCTTGCCGAGCATTCGGGTGTCGACATCCGCTACTACACGATCATCTACGACGCCGTCGATGACGTGAAAGCCGCGATCGGCGGCATGCTATCCCCCGAGCGCAAGGAGACGATCCTGGGCGTGGTGGAAGTGCGCAATGTCTTCAAGATTTCGAAGGTCGGTACGGTTGCGGGCTGCATGGTGACCGATGGGCTGGTGCGCCGCGCCTCGTCTGTGCGCCTGGTGCGTGGCGGAGTCGTGGTGCACGTGGGCGAGCTCGATTCGCTCAAGCGCTTCAAGGAGGACGTGCGCGAGGTCAAGTCCGGCTTCGAATGCGGCCTTTCGCTCAAGAACTACAACGACGTCCAGGTCGGTGACCAGCTCGAGGTCTTCGAGGTGGTCGAGGTGGCGCGCACCCTCGCCTGAGCATGAGCATGTCGAGAGCTGCCGGAGCTTCGCATGCACGCGCCAGCGTTGGCCATCGTTCGCCAACAGCCCGATGCGCTCGGTCTCAATGCGACTCGCCCGCATCGTGGGAGCCGCGGC
>JANNKG010000420.1:0-5479 GCA_031396185.1 Burkholderiales bacterium
CAGAGGAAACACAGAGGAGCACAGAGGGAATCAGGAGAAGTGTTCGTGCTCGCAGACGTAGCCCATGAATTGCGTTCCTCTGTGCCCCCTCTGTGATCCTCTGTGTCCTCTGTGGTGAATATCTGAATCAATCAGGAGCAAGCCAATGATCCGAGGAAACGACCCGATCCTGCTGACGCCCGGCCCCCTCACGACCTCGCTGGAGACCAAGCAGGCGATGCTGCGCGACTGGGGCTCCTGGGACGCTTCGTTCAACGCCATCACGGCGAGCATCTGCAAGGACCTGGTGGACGTGGTCAAGGGCGCGGGTACCCACGTCTGCGTGCCCCTGCAAGGCTGCGGCACGTTTTCCGTGGAGGCGGCGCTCGCCAATCTCGTGCCGCGCGACGGCAAGGTGCTGGTGCCGCAGAACGGGGCGTACTGCCAGCGGATCCTCAAGATCCTCAGCTATCTCGGTCGTGCCCACGCATCGCTCGACCTCGCCGAGGACCAGCTTCCGACGGGCGCGATGATTGAAGAGGCGCTCGCCCGGGATCCCGCAATCACGCACGTGGCGCAGGTGCATTGCGAGACCGGTACGGGAATCCTCAACCCCCTGCCGGAAATCGCTGCCGCATGCGCGCGCCACGGCAAGGGGCTGATTTTGGACGCGATGAGCTCCTTCGGGGCCATCGACATCGACGTCTCGAGGTATCCGGTGGACGCGGTCGTCGGGGCATCGGGGAAATGCATCGAGGGCGCGCCTGGAATGGGCTTCGTGATCGCGCGCCAGGCGGTGCTCGAGAAGTGCCAGGGCAACTCTCACTCGCTCGCCATGGACCTCCACGACCAGTGGACCTACATGCAGAAGACGACGCAGTGGCGCTTTACGCCGCCGACCCACGTGGTGGCCGCGTTTCGCGTGGCCCTCGACCAGTTCAAGGCCGAGGGCGGCACGACAGCGCGCGGCGCCCGTTACAGGAAAAACTGCGACACGCTGATCGACGGCATGGCGGCGCTCGGCTTCCGCTCATTCCTGCCGCGCAACGTCCAGGCACCGGTGATCGTGACCTTCCACGCTCCGGGCGACGCGAACTACGCGTTCAAGCCGTTCTACGAGAAGGTCAAGGCGCGCGGCTACATCCTCTACCCGGGCAAGCTCACCAAGGTCGAGACCTTCCGCATCGGCTGCATCGGGGCGATCGATTCCAACGAGATGCGCAACGTCGTCTCCGCGATCGCCGAGACCCTCAAGGAAATGGGCGTGAAGCAGGTTGCGCCGGTAAAATCGGCGGCATTCGCCTAACTCCGGAGTCGCTCCATGCGGTTTCAACAGCTCGCGCTGGCGGCGCTGGCGATGCTCGCCGTCTCGGTCCACGCCCAGGAGCCCGTCAAGATCGGCGTCGTGGCTCCGTTCTCGGGCGTCGCCGCCGACTACGGCAAGCAGATGGAAGCCGGCATCCGGGCATGGCTCCGGATCAACGGCGACACGGTCGCCGGCCGCAGGATCCAACTGATCGTGCGCGACACCACCGGCCCCAATCCCGAGATCGCCAAGCGCCTCGCCCAGGAGCTGGTGACGCGCGACAAGGTCGACTTCCTCGCGGGCTTCGGCTTTACCCCCGAGGCGCTGGCCGCCGCACCCGTGGCGACCGAGGCGAAGGTGCCGATGATCGTGATGAATGCGGCGTCATCGGTGGTCACCACCCGCTCGCCGTACATCGCGCGCTTCTCGATGACGCTGCCGCAGGTCTCCGCGCCGATGGCGATGTGGGCGGCGAAAAACGGCATTCGCAAGGTCTACACGCTGGTGGCCGACTATGCGCCGGGGATCGATTCCGAGAACGCCTTCAAGGCCGCATTCACCACGGCCGGCGGGCAGGTGGTCGATTCGGTGCGCGTGCCGCTGCGCAACCCCGAGTTCGCGCCTTACGTCCAGCGCATCAAGGACGCCAAGCCCGAGGCGGTATTCATGTTCGTGCCGGCGGGTGAGCAGAGCATCGCCTTCATGAAGGCCTTCGAGGAGCGCGGGCTCGCCAAGGCCGGGATCAGGGTGATCGCCACTGGCGACCTGACCGACGACAACGTGTTGAACGCCATCGGCGAGCCGGTGCTTGGCGTGATCACCAGCCACCACTACTCGGCGGCGCACGATTCGCCCGAGAACAAGGCGTTCGTGACGTCCTTCAGGCAGGTCGCCAAGGACTTGCCGCGACCCAACTTCATGGCGGTGGGCGGCTACGATGGCATGGCGGCGATCGCTGAAGTGGTAAAGAAGCTCGGCAACCGCATCGACGGCGACCAGGCGATGGAAATCCTGAAGGGGCTCAAGCTGACGAGCCCACGCGGGCCGATATCGATCGACCCCGCGACCCGCGACATCATCCAGACGGTCTACATCCGGCGGGTGGAGAAAATCGGCGGCGAGTACTACAACGTCGAGTTCGACAAGTATCCCGACGTGAAGGATCCGGGCAAATGACGTCCTGATGCTCACGGTCCTGTTCGACGGGATCGCCTACGGAAGCCTCCTCTTCCTGGTAAGCCTGGGGCTGTCGGTGACGATGGGCCTGATGAATTTCGTGAACCTCGCACACGGCGCCTTCGCCATGCTGGGCGGCTACGTCTGCGTGGTGGCGATGACGCGGCTCGGGGTGCCGTTCCTCGCCACGTTGCCGCTCGCCTTCGTCGCAAGCGCACTTGCGGGTGCGCTATTGGAGCGCACGCTCTATCGCCGCCTCTATGCGGCAACGCACCTCGACCAGGTCCTCTTCTCCATCGGCCTCACCTTCATGGCGGTCGCCGCGGCCACCTGGGTTTTTGGCGCTGGGCAGCAACCGATGCGGCTGCCGGATTTCCTGCGCGGGCAAGTGCGAGTCGCCGGGGCGGAGCTCGGCATCTACCGCATTTTCCTGATCACGGTGGTGGCCGCGCTCACTTTGCTCCTGGGGTTGCTGGTCACGCGCACCCGCTTCGGGGCGCAGATGCGGGCGGCGGTGGACGACGCGCAGGCCGCGCGCGGGCTCGGCATCGACGTGGACCGCGTGTTCGGCATTGCCTTCGCGCTGGGCTCGGGCCTCGCAGGCCTCGGGGGTGCGCTCGGCATCGAGGTGCTCGGGCTCGATAGCTCGTTCCCGCTCAAATACTTGGTCTATTTCCTCCTGGTGGTCGTGGTGGGCGGGGCCGGGACGCTGCACGGCCCACTCATCGCCGCCCTGCTCCTCGGCGTGCTCGACATCGGGGGCAAGTATTACGCGCCGCAGGCCGGCGCCTTCGTGATCTACGGGGCGATGGTGCTGCTGCTGATCGCGTTTCCCGCGGGGCTTTTCGGGAGGCGGCGATGAGCCCTCTTCCCGACCCTCTACCGGGGCAAGGGGAGCGGTGGCGCAAGGGGGAGCTCGGTGTCTGGATCGTGCTGCTCGCGGCATTCTTCCTCTTCCCCGGCCACCGCGTGCTCGGCAGCCAGATCCTGATCGTGGCACTCGCGGTGCTCTCGCTCGACCTGGTCCTCGGTTACGCCGGCATCCTGAGCCTCGGCCACGCGGCGTTTTTCGGCGTCGGTGCATACACCGCCGGGCTACTCGCCGTGAATGGGTGGAACGAGCCGTTGTCGGGCCTGCTTGCCGGGGGCGCGATGGCGGGGCTGGCGGGATTCGTCGTGAGCCTGCTGGTGGTGCGTGGCGAGAACCTCGCGCGGCTGATGGTCACCCTCGGCGTCGGGTTTCTTCTCCACGAGGCCGCCAACCGGGCCGCGTTCCTCACCGGCGGCGTGGATGGGCTCTCGGGCGTGGTGATGGGCAAGCTCCTCGGCGTCTTTACCTTCGACCTGGCTGGCAACACCGCATACCTCTACAGCCTCGCGGTGCTATTCGCGGTGTTCGTCGCGTTGCGGCGCATCGTCGCGTCGCCCTTTGGACTGTCGCTGCGCGCGATCCGCGAGAATCGCGACCGGATGCCGGCGTTGGGGGCGCCGGTGGACCAGCGCCTCATCGCGGCCTTCGCGCTCGGCGCGGCGATCGCGGGCGTGGCGGGCGCGCTCCTCGCCCAGACCACCCAGTTCGTGGGACTCGATACGCTGTCGTTCCAGCGCTCGGCGGAGCTGCTCATCATGTTGGTGCTGGGCGGGGCCGGCCGGCTCTACGGGGCGATCCTCGGAACCGCGGCCTTCATGATCGCCCAGGACGTGCTCGCCGGGATCAACCCGGTGTACTGGCAGTTCTGGCTAGGCCTCGGGCTGGTGGCGTTCGTGCTGTGGCGGACGCGGCGATGACACGGGACGGCGAGCTGCGCGCCGAGGCGCTCACCCGGCGCTTCGGCGAGGTAGCCGCGGTCGACGGCGTGACGCTCGTCATTCCCCGCGGTGCGCGCCACGCGCTGATCGGACCCAACGGTGCGGGCAAGACCACGCTCATCGACCTGCTGTGCGGCTCCATGAGGCCGACATCCGGGGACATTTTCCTCGGCGGCGAGCGCATCACCGAGTGGGCGCAACATCGGCGGGTCAAGCGCGGCATCACGCGTACCTACCAGGTGACGTCGCTCTTCCCCGGATTGACGGTGCTCGAATCGGTGCTGCTCGCCGTCCTCGAGCGCAAGGGGCTCGCGGCGCGGTTCGCCCGTCCCGCCGGCGCGTTTCGCGAGGAGATCGACGAGGCGCGGGGGCTGCTCGCGTCCCTCGCGCTCGAGGCCGACGCCGGGCGCCGCACCGCGGAGCTGCCCTACGGGCGCCAGCGCCTCCTCGAGCTCGCCCTCGGCCTCGCCACGCGTCCCTCGATCCTGCTGCTCGACGAGCCCGCCGCGGGCATCGCGTCGTCGCAGAGCCTCGAGGTGCTCGGAGTGATCGCGCGCCTGCCCCCCGACGTGACCGTGGTGTTCATCGAGCACGACATGAGCCTGGTGTTTCGTTTCGCGGAGCGCATCACGGTGCTGGTCGCCGGGCGCGTACTGATGGAAGGCACGCCCGCCGAGGTGGCCGCCGATGCGCGGGTGCGCGCCGTCTACCTTGGCGAAGAAGTCCATGGCTGAGGCTCTCGCGCTCGACAGGCTGCGCGCCGGCTACGGCGAATCGGTCGTGGTCGAGGACGTGTCGCTCGCCGTGGATGAGGGAGAGTGCGTGGCGCTCCTCGGACGCAACGGAGCGGGCAAGACCACGCTGCTCCTGTCGGTACTGGGCCTCGCGCGCCGGCACGCCGGCAGCGTGCGCTGCGCGGGGGTGGAGATCGCGGCGTGGCCCGCGCACCGCCGCGCCCGTGCCGGCATCGGCTGGGTCCCCCAGGACAGGCGCCCGTGGCGCTCGCTCACCGTGGACGAGCACCTGGAAACCGTGGCGCGTCCCGGAGCGTGGACGCCGGCGAGGGTGCGCGATCTCTTCCCGCCACTCGCCGAGCGGGCCCGCCACCGCGGCAACCAGCTGTCGGGCGGTGAGCAGCAGATGCTCGCGATCGGGCGGGCGCTGGTCACCAACCCGCGCGTGCTGCTTCTGGACGAACCGATGGAGGGC
>JANNKG010000388.1:0-12682 GCA_031396185.1 Burkholderiales bacterium
GGCGCCCCCAACGAGGCCGATGCGCAGGCCGCGGCCGGCGCCGGCCCGCAGGAAAAGACCGTCGAGGGCAACGTGGTCGATGCGGAGTTCACCGAAGTCAAGGACAAGAAGTCGGCTGAATTTTCGCGGATACCCGATGGCGACGAAGAAGCGCGACTACTACGAAGTCCTCGGCGTAAACCGCGATGCCTCCGACGAGGACATCAAGAAGTCCTATCGCAAGCTCGCGATGAAGCATCACCCGGACCGCAATCCGGACAGCAAGGACGCCGAGGAGCGCTTCAAGGAGGCCAAGGAAGCCTATGAAGTCCTGTCCGAAGCGGAAAAACGCCGGGCCTACGACTCCTATGGGCATGCCGGAGTCAACCCGCAGATGGGCGGCATGGGTGCCGGCGGCGAGGGCCCCGGATTCGGCGGCTTCGCCGAGGCCTTCGGCGACATCTTCAGCGATATCTTCGGCGGCACCCAGGGGCGTGGGCGCTCGAGCGTCTTTCGCGGGGCGGACCTGCGCTACAACCTCGAGGTGACCCTCGAGCAGGCGGCGCGCGGCACCGAGACCAAGATCCGCATTCCCACCATGGAGGCGTGCGAGACGTGCAAAGGCTCGGGCGCCAAGGCGGGCACCCAGCCGAAGACCTGCGAGACCTGCCACGGCTCGGGCACGGTGCGCATGTCCCAGGGCTTCTTTTCGATCCAGCAGACCTGCCCGACCTGCCACGGCAGCGGCAAGATGATCACCGACCCGTGCGCCACCTGCCGGGGTGCCGGACGCATGAAGAAGCACAAGACGCTGGCGGTGAAGATCCCGGCGGGCGTCGACGAGGGCGATCGCATCCGCCTCTCGGGCGAGGGCGAGTCGGGCGTCAACGGCGGCCCGCCGGGCGACCTCTACGTGGTGATTCATCAGAAGGAACACGGCGTATTCCACCGCGAGGGCGACGACCTGCATTGCGAGATGCCGATCAGCTTCAGCCATGCGGCCCTCGGCGGCGAGGTCGAGATCCCGACCCTCGACGGGTCGGCCAAGATCAAGGTGCCCCCTGAAACCCAGACCGGCCAGGTGTTCCGCCTGCGCGGCAAGGGCATCAAGGGCGTGCGCTCGACCTACCCTGGCGACCTGCTCTGCGAAGTGGTGATCGAGACTCCGGTGCGGCTCACCGACCGCCAGAAGGAGCTGCTGCGCGAGATGGAGGAAATCAACAAGCGCGACGGCAGCCGCCACAATCCACGCGCCAAGAGCTTCATGGACAAGGTCCGGGAGTTCTTCGCGGACTAAAGCGCGCTATCATTTCCCCACAAGTTCAAAGCACTTCTGGGGGACACATGAAGCGGATTCTGTTTTCCTTGCTGGCGTGGGCCGTAGCCACCTTGGCAGGTGCGCAGGGCGTCACCGACACGCAGGTGGTGCTGGGCCAATCGGTCGCGCTGACGGGGCCGGCGCAGCAGCTGGGCCTGGACATGCAGCAGGGCGCATCGCTCTATTTCAACCACATCAACGGCCGGGGCGGAGTTAACGGGCGCAAGGTGGTGCTGAAGACGCTCGACGACGGCTATGAAAGCGCGCGCGCCGCCGCCAACACACGTAGCCTCATCAACGACGAAAAGGTCTTCGCGCTGTTCGGCTACGTGGGAACGCCCACGTCGCAGGCGTCGCTGCCCATCTTCACCGAGGCCAAGGTGCCGTTCGTGGGTCCCTTCACCGGCGCGGAGCTGCTGAGGAGCCCCCACAACCGCTACATCTTCAACGTGCGCGCCAGCTACTTCGACGAGACCGAGGCGATCGTGCAGCACCTGACCGCGATGAGCGTCGACAAGATCGCGGTGTTCTACCAGAACGACGCCTACGGCCAGGCCGGCCTCGCGGGCGTGGAGCGCGCGCTCAAGAAGCGCAACCTCCAGGTCGCTGCGAAGGGGACGGTGGAGCGCAACACGGTTGAAGTGAAGAAGTCGGTCGAGGAGATGGTGAAGGCACAGCCGCAGGCGATCGTGATGATAAGCGCCTACAAGTCGTGCGCCGCGTTCATCACGGAAATGAAGAAGGCGGGCTCCAATCCCACCTTCTGGAACGTGTCCTTCGTCGGCAGCAAGGCGCTCGCCAAGGAGCTCGATCGCGAGGGGCGCGGCGTGCAGATCTCGCAGGTCGTCCCGTTTCCATGGGATTCGACCGTTCCGGTGGTCAAGGAGTACCGCAAGCTCCTCGAAGAGATCAAGGGCGAGCCCGGCTTCGGCACGCTCGAGGGCTTCATTGCCGCCAAGGTGATGGTGGAAGGATTGCGGCGGGCGGGCCGGACGCTCAATCGCGAGACCTTCATCCGCGCGATGGAAACCATGGACTCGCTGGACGTCGGCGGGTTCAAGGTGAGCTTCGCGCCCAACAACCATAACGGCTCGAAATTCGTCGATTTGACGATCATCTCGCGCGATCAAAAGTTTGTCCGTTGAGGGTGGACTCGAAGAATCAACACCCCTAGCCGGCGACGGATTCCTTCTTCTCCTTCGGGACCGCCGCGACCGAGCGCGGCAGGGTGAAGCGGAAGGTCGATCCCTGCCCTTCGACGCTTTCCACCGTCACGATGCCGTCGTGCGCTTCCACGAAGGTCTTCACGATCGCAAGGCCCAGACCGATGCCCTGGCGCTCGGGATCGGTTTCGAGCGCATCGAACACCTTGCCGACGCGCTCGCGCGGGATGCCGGCGCCGTTGTCGGTCACCCAGCACTCGATCGGCTCGTCGCGGGGGCATTCGCGGGCACCGATGGTGACTTCGCCGCCCGGCGTGTAAGTGATGGCGTTCGACACCAGGTTCTGGAAGATTCGCCGGAGAAGGTTCGCGTCGGCACGTACCTCGAGATCGTCGGGGACCTGGTTCACGATTCGCGTCGCCGACTTCTCCGCAAGCGGCTGCAGGTCCTGGATGAGCGTCTCGACCACGGGCCAGAGGTCGAAGGTGCGGCGCTCGACCTTGACGCCGATTTCGGTGAGCAGCTGGGTGTTTTCCTTCAGCACCTGATTCACCAGGGCGTCGAGCTGCTTTGCGTTACGCCCCAGGATCTTGAGGAGGCGGGCGGTCTCCGGATCCCCCGCGGACGCGGGCAAGCGCTGCTGCAGGATGTGCGCGGAAAACGTGATGGCGCTGAGCGGCGTGCGCAGGTCGTGGGCCACGAAGGCGAGGTGCTCCGCGCGGCGGCGCTGCACGTCGCGCGCCTGGCTTTCGGCGAACGCCTTCACCGCGCCCGCGATCGCATCGTCGAAGACCCGGTTGAGGAGCCGGCGGGCGATCCCCCGCACATCGAGGTCCTGGCGCTCGGCCAGGTCGTTCACGCAGTCGCGCAGGATGTTGTACTCGGCGACGACTTCGTCGATGTCGAAGCCATCCTCGAAGCGCTGCACGCCGTGGGCGAGCGGGACCGCCACGGCGGGGGCGTCTTCAGAGGTTTCGATCGCGACCTTGCGAAGTGCCGAGGCGAGCTCCGCAATCCACACCGGCATGTGGTCGTTGAGCGTCGGGACGTCGAGGTGCTTTGCGGAGTCGAGTTCGCGTACCTGCGCGCGCCATTGCGCGAGGATCGAATCGCGCTCGTCGAGTAGCAGAACCGCAAGCCGATCGAGAGTGTTCATGATGAGTCTGGGTCCCCCTGCAGTGAGGCTGTAAGACTCATCTTACAACCCCGAGTTCCGACTTCCTGCCACGGCCAATGGTCCAGCCGGACGTGGTGTCGTTTGTCAGCTACACGGCGTCGCTGTGGGGCTACTTTCGGCGCCACTCCGTGGCGCCGCCGGGTTTATCCTCGAGGATGATTCCGGCCGCCTCCAGCTCCTGGCGGATCGCATCGGCGCGCGGGTAGTCCTTCGCCAGCCTGGCGGCATCGCGCGCGGCGATCAGCGTCTCCACATCAACGTCGCCGCTCGAGCCCGCGCCCTTGAGAAACGCCTCGGGATCGGCCTGCAGCAATCCGATCGCCCCGCCCAGCGCCTTCAGCTCTCCCGCCGCCTCGCGCGAGCGGGTGCGATTCACCTCGCCGCGAAGCTCGTGCAGCACCGCGAACGCCGCCGGCGTATCAAAGTCATCATCCATCGCAGCACGAAAACGCGCAGGCCACGGGCGCGACCAATCCAGCGCCGCGCCGTCCGGCGGCACCTCGCGCAATGTCGCGTAGAAGCCACGCAGCGTGTTGCCCGCGTCGGCGAGCGTCTCCCAGTTGTAGCTGATCTCGCTGCGGTAGTGCGCGCGCACCAGGAAGAAGCGCAGCTGCTCGCCGCCCTGCACCGCGTCGAGCTTGTTCAGCACCTCGCGAGTGGTAAAGAAATTGCCGAGCGATTTCGACATTTTCTCGGCGTCGATGTTGAGGAACGCCGAGTGCATCCAGTAGTTCACGAACTTTCGGTCGAGGGCGCCCTCGCTCTGGGCGAGCTCGTTCTCGTGGTGGGGAAACTGCAGGTCCCAGCCGCCGCCGTGCAGGTCGAACGGGATGCCGAGCATCGCGTGCGACATCGCCGAACATTCGATGTGCCAGCCCGGGCGGCCTTCGCCGAAGGCCGAAGGCCACGACGGCTCGCCCGGCTTGGCGTGTTTCCACAGGACGAAGTCGAGGGGATCGCGCTTGGCGCCATCGACCGCCACGCGCTCGCCGGAGCGCAGCTCGTCGAGGTTGCGGCGCGAGAGCTTGCCGTAGCCCGGGAAGTCGCGCACCGAGAAGCACATGTCGCCGTTGCCGGCCTTGTAAGCGAGCCCCTTCTCCTGCAGCGCAGCGATGATCTCCAGCATCCCGGCGATATGGCGCGTCGCCCGCGGCTCGTGATCGGGCTTGAGCCAGCCCAGCCGGGCGGCGTCCTCGTCGAGCGCCGCGATCATTCGCCCAGTCAGCGCCTCGATCGTCTCGGCATTCTGGCGCGCGCGATCCATGATCTTGTCGTCGACGTCGGTGATGTTGCGCACGTAGGTCACGGCGTAGCCGCTCGCGCGCAGCCAGCGCGCCACCATGTCGAACACGCTGAAGGTACGCGCGTTGCCGACGTGGAAGTAGTCGTACACGGTGGGCCCGCAGACATACATGCCGACCTGGCCGGGGACGCGCGGCGTGAATGTTTCCTTGGTGCGGGTGAGCGTGTTGTAGATCTGGATCGTGGACATGGTCTTCGCGGCCCCGATTTCAGCCGGATAATTCCTGTTCGCGGGGGTCGATTTCAGCGCGCGCGCGCGCGCTTCAGGAGGGCGTTACGGGGCAGCGTCGACAGGGCGGCGCATTGTGGCGGGCCACGAAGGCGGGTAGAATATTGTTTCCCATAAGATTCAACAGATTATATCACTCCAGTGAGACCATGCAGCAACGCAATCCGATGAGATTCACCCTCGCCGCGGCGCTCGCCGCCCTGTGGTTCGGCGCTGCCTTTGCGGCCCCCGCCGACGACCTGCGCGAGGCGCAGCGGCTCTATTCCCAGGGCAAAGTCCAGCCCGCACTCGAGAAGATCGACGGTTTCCTGAAGGCGCTGCCGCGCGACCCCCAGGGACGTTTCCTCAAGGGCCTGCTGCTCACCGAGCAGAAGCGCCTGCCCGAGGCGATCCAGGTGTTCACCGGGCTCACCGAGGACTTTCCCGAGCTGCCGGAGCCGTACAACAACCTCGCGGTGCTCTACGCCTCGCAGGGCAACTACGACAAGGCGAAGTCGGCCCTCGAGCTCGCGATCCACACGCACCCGAGCTATGCCACCGCTCACGAGAATCTCGGCGATATCTATGCGCAGCTTGCCAGCCGCGCCTACGACCGCGCGCTGGTGCTCGACAAGAACAACGCGACCGCCCAGGTGAAGCTTGCGATGGTGAAGGATCTGTTCAGCTCGCAGAAGACCGCCGGGGCGGCGCGCCCGGAGCCGGTGAAGCCGCGACCGGAGCCCGTGAAAATCGATCCGCCCCCGAAACCCGAACCGGCGAAAACCGTCGAGGCGCGGCCGGAGCCGAAGGCCGCACCCAAGCCCGCGGAGCCCCGCCCTGCTCCGCCGCCGGTCGCCGCACCCTCATCCGACGAGCAGGCGAAGGTCACCGCCGCGATCGAGGGTTGGGCGCGCGCGTGGAGCTCGAAGGACGTCAAGGGATACCTGGGCGCCTATGCGTCCGATTTCGAGGTTCCCGGAGGAGAAGAGCGGGCGACCTGGGAGAAGCAGCGCGCCGAGCGTATCCAGAAACCCAAGTCGATTGAGGTGGGCGTGAAAGTGCAGTCGCTGCAGGTGAGCGGCTCGGAAGCCACCGCCACGATTCGCCAGTCCTACAAGTCGGACACGCTCAAGAACACCACCATCAAGACCCTCAGGCTGGTGAAGTCCGGTGAACGCTGGCTGATCAAGCAGGAGCGCGTCGGCGGGTGATCGCCCGGATGTCACCTCGCATCGGCCTTCGTTTCACGCCCCGGCTCGCCCTTGCCGCCTTCTGCATGGCGGCCACGGCCGTTGCCGACGGTAGCAGTGGCGGCGCGCTGCTGCGGGCGGCCCCCGCCTTCTCCAACGACGTCGAGGGCTCGCTGGTGCGCGCGATCGTCGGCCTGCGCCAGTTCGGCCTCAAGCAGGCGATGGTCGAGATCGACGCCGTGCTCGACCGCACCCCCAACTTCCGCCACGGCCACATGATCCGGGGCGACACCCTCATGGCACGCGCGGGCAAGCCGGTGGCGTTTGCGTCCCTCGCCGCGTCGGCCGAGAGCGTGGCGCCACTGCAGGACGAGGCGCGCGTGCGGATGCAGCGCTACCTCGACGCGCCGCGCACCGACTTCATGCCGGCGCCGGTGGTGCAGCTCGCCCCCTCGCAGGCCCACGTGCTGCTGGTGGACACCTCGCGCTCGCGGCTGTTCGTCTTCGCCAACGACCTCGGTCGTCCGCGCTACGTGACCGACTTCTACATCAGCCTCGGCAAGAACGGCATCGAGAAGCAACGCGAGGGCGACCAGAAGACGCCGATCGGCATCTATCGCATCACGTCGTCGCGCGAGAAGCTCCCCGACTTCTACGGTGCCGTGGCGTTTCCCATCGACTATCCCAACGACTGGGATCGCATGAACGGCCGCAAGGGCCATGGCATCTGGCTGCACGGCACGCCCTCGGCCACCTACAGCCGTCCGCCGTGGGCGACCGACGGCTGCGTGGTGCTTACCAACGACGATCTCGCTCGCTTGATGAAGTTCGTCGACGTGACCCGCACGCCGGTCGTCATCGGCCACGCGGTCGAGTGGCAGGAATCGCACCGCTGGGAGTCCGGCCGCGAGTCCTTCCTCGACACCTTCGGGCGCTGGAAGGCCGACTGGGAAAGCCGCGATGCCGAGCGATACTTCGCGCATTACTCCGCCGACTTTCGCACCGACAATCGCGAGCTCGCCGCCTGGAAGGCCGCCAAGCGCAAGACCAACGGCGGCAAGACCTGGATCAAGGTGGGCGTGGACGACTTGAGCCTGTTCGCCTATCCCGGCGCCAAGGACATGATGATGGTGACCTTCGAGCAGGACTATCGCTCCAACAACCTGTCGAACCGCGCCGTGAAGCGCCAGTACTGGGTCCGCGAGACCGGGGGCTGGCGGATCCTCCACGAGGCAGTGGTTTCGTGAATACCTTCCTTCAACCTTCAACCCCTTGCGGAATTTTTGCCATGAACCTCGCACGACGCGTGTCCATCACCGCCCTCGCCGCGGCCCTGTGCCTGCCGCTCGCAGCCCTTGCCCAAACGCAGCCCTCGAGCTGCCTGCCCAAAGGAAATTCGCCGATGAAAGTGAAGCTCACCACCTCCATGGGCCCGATCGTGATCGAGCTCGACAAGGCCAAGGCGCCGATCTCCGCCGACAACTTCGTGAAGTACGTGGAGTCCGGCCACTACAACGGCACGATTTTCCATCGGGTCATCGACGGCTTCATGATCCAGGGCGGCGGCTTCGGGAAAGACATGCGCCAGAAGCCGACGCAGGCGCCGATCAAGAACGAGGGCGGCAATGGCCTGAAGAACGATGCCTATACCCTGGCGATGGCGCGCACCAATGCGCCCGACTCGGCGACCGCGCAATTCTTCATCAACGTGAACAACAACGCCTCGCTCAACGCCTCGGACGGCAACGCGGGCTATGCGGTCTTCGGCAAGGTGGTCGAGGGCAAGGAAACCGTGGACAAGATCCGCAAGGTCGCCACCGCGACCAAGGGCGGGCACCAGAACGTGCCGACCGAGGAAGTGGTGATCGAGAAGGCCGAGTGCGTCTAGGTTGACCGCGGCCACTGCGCGCACGCTGTTCGTTTCCGACCTGCACCTCGACGAATCCCGGCCGCGGATCGTCGCGCAATTCGAGAAGTTCCTCGAGGCGGTCGCCCCGGGCGCCGATGCGCTCTACATCCTGGGCGACCTGTTCGAGTACTGGGTGGGCGACGACGGCCTCATCCTGCCCTTCCCCGCACGCGTCGCCGCCAGCCTGAAAGCCGCCACCGCGCGGCTGCCGGTGCATTTCATGCACGGTAATCGCGACTTCATGGTGGCGCGGCGCTTCGCGCGCGAGACCGGAGTGGCATTGCTCGCCGATCCCGCCGAAATCGATCTCTACGGCACCCCAACGCTGCTGATGCACGGCGACACGCTCTGCACCGATGACCTCGCCTACCAGGCATTCCGCGTGGAGGTGCGCAACCCCGCGTGGCAGCAGGCCGCGCTTGCGCGCACGCTGCCCGAGCGCCTTGCGATGGCGCAGGACCTGCGCGAGCGAAGCGAGGGGGCGAAGCAGGGAAAGCCCATGAGCATCATGGACGTGTCCGCCGAGGCGGTGGATCGCGCCTTTTCCGGTTCCGGCGCGCGCCTTCTCATCCACGGGCACACCCATCGACCGGCGCGCCACGTGCATCACGTGCGGGGTTCGGAACGCATTCGCTGGGTGCTGGCCGACTGGTACGAGCGCGCGACCTACCTGGAAGCCACTGCCGACGGGATCCGTTCGATCGAAGCCTGAGGGCGCGGCAGCGGCATGCCCGCGCGCGCGAAAGCCGCGCGAATTGCCGGAACCTGCTCGCGCGCATAGCGCTCGCCCAGCTCGATCACCCGGCGTCGGTACGCCTCGTCGTGGCCGGCGTAATAGCCGATATTGGGATGAAGCAGCACGTCGGCGCTGCCCGCCTCGCGTGCAACCTGCTGGGCGCGGCGCGCATCCTTGTCGATCCATTCCTGCGGCACTCCGCGGGGCGTGTCGCGCTCGAACGCCGACACGTCGACGGCAATGACGAGCTGCGCACCGAGCGCCCGTGCTGCGCGAATCGGCACCGGGCTCGCCTCATCGCCGTCCACGTAGAGCTCTGCTCCGATGCGCACCGGCTGGAACTGGCCGGGACTCGCGCTCGAGGCGCGCACCGCAAGGCCAGTATCGCCGCGGTTGAAAAGGGCCAGGCTGCGGTCCGACAAACGCGTGGCGCCGGCGACAAAGGCGATCCCCAGCCCCTCGAGGGGCTTGCCGTCGACGCGCGCGTTCATGTAGGCCTGGATGGTCTTGCCGGTGGCGAGGCCGCCCCCGAGCATGCTCAACTCGAAGAACTCCATCACGTTCAAGTCACGCGACAGGCTCTCCAGCTCCGCCGCGCTCTTGCCCGCGGCATACAGGGCGCCCACCATGGCACCGACGCTCGAGCCGATGATGAGATCGGGGCGCACGCCGTTCTCCTCGAGCACCTTCAGCACTCCGATATGCGCGAAGCCGCGAGTACCGCCCGAGCCCAGCACCAGCGCAATGCGCGGTGCGGTGCCCGCCGCCGGGACGAAGCGCGGCATGCGATCCGCCGGCACATCCTCGGCGGCGTTGCATCCCGCCAGCAGGATGCCCGCCAGCAGCGCGCGCCAGGCCAAGGCCATGGCTAGTCGCATAGCTCCCTGATGGCTTCGCGCTGGCGCGTGATCGCGGACTCGCGTTGCGCCTCGTTCAGGTAGGAGCGCGTGCCATCCTCGTTGTCCCGGTAGATGAGGTTGGTGTTCTGCAGGGAGGTGAGCCGGCGGCGCGCCTCCGAGCACTGCTGGCCGCGCTCGGCACGCTCGCGCTGCTCGGCCTGGTCGCGCTGGCCGCGCTCGACCTGGCGCTTGCGAAACTCGGCCTCCTGCGCACGCCACGACTGCGCGTCGCCCTTGGGCGCGGCGGTGGCGGGCGAGCTGGGCGGCGTCACCTTCGGCTCGACCTTGGCGGCCTTTTTCCCGTCGGGCGGCGGGTGCTCGGAGAAGTGCGTGGTGCCCTTCTCGTCGACCCACTTGTACATCGTCTGCGCGCCGGCGGCGAACGCAGCGAGTGCAATGCAGGCGGCGGCTAGGGTTCGTCCAGTCGAAGCGTAAGGCATTTGGCGGATCCTCCGGCTTTCATGAACTCGGACAGCGGCGTCTGGACGACCTCGAAACCCTTGGCTCCGAGGGACTTCACGAAACTGGCGGTGGCGCGGTTGACCACGACGGTTGCGTCGATGTTGACCGCGTTGCACGCGAAGGCGAGCGCGTCTTCCTCGTCGATCGAGATGCGCTTGGCCGCGGGAATGCGCGCCTCGATCGCCTTGCGGGAGTCGTCGTCGAATGCAGGCGGGTAGTACATCACATAGCCGCCCTCGAGGGGGCAAAAACACGTATCGAGGTGGTAGAAGCGCGTGTCGACCAGCTTGAGCGTCAGCACCTCGATGGCGAGGCGCTCGGACAGCACCTCGCCCGCGGCGGAGAGCGAGCGATGCCCGTGCGCCATCCAGAGGACGCTGCTCCCCCGGTCGAAGAGCGCGTCCCCCGCCCCCTCGAAGGGCAAGTCGCGCGGCATGAGCGAGACCTCGTAGCCGCGGTCCATGAACCAGTCGGCGAAATACGGCTCCTCGTACTGGCGCTCGGGATAGCGGAAGCGCGAGACGATGAAGCGCCGGTCCTTCACCAGGCCTGCGTTCGCGGTGAACACCATGTCGGGCGAACCCGGCTGCGGCAGGACGAGCCGCACCGTCGCGTGGTCCGTGAGGGTGTCGTAGAGCGCCCGCCACTGCTGCTTGGCGACCGCGTTGTCGATCTTGCGCAGGTTGCCGTGCATCCACGGGTTGATGATGTAGGCGACGGTGAAATATTCGGGTGGGCACATCAGGAAGACGTGCCGCGACCGCGAGGCGGCGCCTTCCGGTGCCGCTTTCGCAGGCATCGGTTTCCTATTTGCCATCGAGGCCATGCTGCAGGTCGAGGCGCAGGTCTTCCGGGTCCTCGAGGCCCACGGCGAGGCGCACCAGTCCTTCGGAGATACCACAGGCCTCGCGCTCGGCTGCCGGGATGCGCCCGTGGGTGGTGGTCGCGGGATGGCAGATGGTGCTCTTCACGTCGCCAAAATTCGCGGTGATCGAGACCAGCTTCACGGCGTCGATGATGCGCCACGCCGCTTCGCGGCCGCCGCGCACCACGAACGAGAGCACCGCGCCGCCGGCGGACTGCTGGCGCATCGCGAGCGCGTGCTGGGGGTGCGACTGCAGTGCGGGATAGTTCACGCGCTCGACGGCGGGATGGGACTCGAGCCAGCGTGCCATCGTGAGCGCGCTGGCCGACTGGGCATTCATCCGCAGCCGCAGCGTCTCCATCCCCTTCAGGCAGATCCACGCGTTGAAGGGCGAAATCGCGGGGCCGGCGGTGCGCACGAAGCTGAAGAGTGGCCCGCTGACCAGGTCTGCGCGGCCGGCGATCGCGCCGGCAAGCACCCGCCCCTGCCCGTCCAGGTACTTGGTGGCGGAATGGATCACCAGGTCGGCGCCAAACTCGATCGGCCGCTGCAACGCCGGCGAGCACATGCAGTTGTCCACTGCGAGTACCGCGCCAGCCTTCCTCGCCACGTCGGCGAGCGCTGCGATGTCGGCCACCTCGCACACCGGATTCGACGGCGTCTCGAGGAACAGGAGGCGCGTGTTCGGCCGGATCGCCGAGCGCCAGGCGTCGATGTCCGGAAGACTCACCCAGGATGTCGTGATTCCCAGGCGCGCGAGGATCTGGTCGAAGAGCGGGACTACGGTGCCGAACACGCCGCGTGCCGCGACGATGTGGTCGCCCGCCTTGAGCAACCCCAGCGCGGTGGTTGCGACCGCGGCCATTCCGGTGGCGGTGGCCACGCACGCCTGGGCGCCCTCGAGGGCGGCGAGGCGGTCCTGGAACATCGTGATGGTGGGATTGGTGAAGCGCGAGTAGATGTTGCCCGGCTCTTCGTTGGCAAAGCGCCGCGCCGCCTCGGCGGCATTGCGGTAGTCGAAGCGGGTGGTGAGGGCGAGCGCTTCGGAGTGCTCCTGGAAATAGCTGCGCAACCCCCCGGCTCGGACACCGAGCGTGTCCGGCTTGTATTTCTTGGACATCAGGTTGACCCTGAGAGGGGGTTAATCGACTCGAGAAAGGCCCAAGTCTAGCTGGTAAGACGAAAGACGCGTTTCCGGTCCGCTCTCGCCGTCGCTGCGGCCGGCGGCGATCCCGTCGAGGTATTCCTGCGACACGTCGCCGGTCACGTAAACCCCGTCGAAGCACGAGCAGTCGAACCGCTTGATCGCCGGATTGAGCCGGCCCACGTCGTCGATGAGGTCCTCGAGGTCCTGGTAGATCACGGCATCGGCGCCGATCAGGGTGGCAATCTCCTCTTCCGTCCTGCCGGTTGCGATGCACGAAGAGGATGTCCCGCACCTCGAGCGCCACCTCGGCGATGAGCGCCTTGCCCC
>JANNKG010000422.1:0-1546 GCA_031396185.1 Burkholderiales bacterium
CGATGAAGACCTTGTCGATGCGGATGTCGGTCATCGGCGTGTTGGGCTTCAAATCCATGTAGATGAGCGCGCGCTCGATCGCTTCGCGGCGCGTCGGGTCCTTCTCCTTGTCCGGGTCCGGCACGCGCCCGTCGATGGGCAGCACCATCTCGGGGGAGGTGCCCCAGGTGACCTGCGGCGTGAGCGACGCGACATCGATGTCCACCACGCGATCGAACTTCGCACCCGGGTCCGAGACGAGGGTGCGCCAGTAGCCCGCGGCGCGCTCGAACATCTCACCCTGGGGCGCGTGGGGACGGCCGCGCAGGTACGCGATGGTGGTCTCGTCGCAGGCGAACATGCCGGCGCGCGCGCCCGCCTCGATCGACATGTTGGAGACCGTCATGCGGCCTTCCATGGAGAGCGAGCGGAAGGCGCTGCCCCCGAATTCAATGACCGAGCCCGTGCCGCCCGCGGTGCCGATCTTGCCGATGACGGCGAGCACCAGGTCCTTGGCGGTGACGCCGGTGGGGAGCGTGCCCTCGGCGCGGATGAGCAGCGTCTTCGACTTCTTCTGCACCAGGCATTGCGTGGCGAGGACGTGCTCGACTTCGCTCGTGCCGATGCCGAAAGCGAGGGCCGCGAATGCGCCGTGCGTGGACGTGTGGCTGTCACCGCACACCACCGTCATGCCCGGCAGGGTGGCGCCCTGCTCCGGCCCGATGACATGGACGATGCCCTGGCGCAGGTCGTTCATGCCGAAATAGGTCTTCACCTGGAATTTCTCGACATTCTCGTCGAGGGTCGTGACCTGCAGGCGCGAGATGGGATCGGCGATGCCCTTTTCGGCACGCCCCGGCGTCGTGGGGACGTTGTGGTCGGCGGTGGCGACCACCGAGCCAATGCGCCAGGGCTTGCGGCCGGCGACCTCGAGGCCCTCGAACGCTTGCGGGCTCGTCACTTCATGGACGAGGTGGCGATCGATGTAGAGGAGCGCGGTGCCGTCGGACTCCTCACGGACGAAGTGCGAATCCCAGAGTTTTTCGTAGAGGGTGCGGGGCATGGAGAGGCCAGGGCAAAGCGAAATTATAACGCCCCGACCTCCATGCCCCGCTCCGCGCCGCTACTTCTTCTTCCGCGGATCGTCGTCCGGATTCACGTAATTGATCCCCCATGGCCCCACGCCGTGGATCTGCACCACGGTCTCCTCGCTGGTCCACGCGAAGTGCCGCGTGCCCACCGGCATGATCGCCATCGCACCGGCCGGAAGCGGTTTGGTTGCGGAGCGGTCGAGCTTGTCGCCGGTGCCCATATGGAAGGTGCCGGAGATCACCGTGACGTGCTCGATCGCCGGGTGCCAGTGCGCGGGCAGGCTGTAGTTCGCGGGGAACTTGAGCCGCGCCGTGAAAGGCACCGCCTCGTTCATCGGCCCTTCGATCACCACCATCTTCGCGCCGGGCGGCACCGAAGGCACGTCCGTCCAGACGAGCTCGCCCGGCAGTACCATCGCGTGCTTGCCGTGCGCGTGCGCCTGGGCGAAAAGGTTGAAGGGGAGCGCGCAGCCGAG
>JANNKG010000433.1:0-7827 GCA_031396185.1 Burkholderiales bacterium
GCGGACCGAAGTCCCGGCGGTGCAGGCTCAGCAGGTTCCAGCGATCGAGCGACAGCCAGCGGCGCGCGGCGCGATCCCATTGCGACAACGGCACGCGCAGGAAGTAGACCGGGTAGTCGAAGCGATGGCGCACCGGGCGCAGCCGCTGGTGCGTCACGCGCCCGAACGCGATCTCCAGTTTCAGTTCTTCCACGGCACCTCCGCCCCGAGACGGCGCGCCACGTCGATGGCCGATGCGAGCCCGTCCTCGTGGAAGCCGTGGCGGGTCCACGCCCCCGCGAACCAGGTGCGCGATCGGCCCTGCAGCCCGGCCACGCGCCGCTTGGCCTCGTCGGAGCCCTCGAGAAACGCCGGATGGTGATAGTCGAAGCTCGCCACCACCGTCTCGTCGCGCGGCTCGTCGATCGGATTCAGGGTGACCATCACCGGCTTCCTGAAGGGCAACTTCTGCAGGCGGTTGAGCAGGTAGGAAAGCGACACCGGGTCCTCGCTCGCCTGCTCCCGAGGCGAATGAAAGTTCCACGACGCCCAGGCGCGCCGGCGGCGCGGCAGCAGCCGCTCGTCGGTGTGCAGGACGGCGCGGTTCGGCAGGTACGGAATCGCCTTCAGCACCGCGCGCTCCTCAATGCTCGGATGCTCGAGCATCGCGATCGACTGGTCGGTATGGGTGGCCAGCACTACCTCGTCGAAGCGCTCGGTGCCGTGGTCGGTCATCACGTCCACGCCCGAGCTGTCACGGCGGATACGCCGCACCGGCACCCCGGCGCGGACATCGGGCAGCTTGGCCGCCAGCCGGCGCACGTATTCGCGCCCGCCGCCCGCGACCGAACGCCACTGCGGACGGTTCTGCAGCGCGAGTAGGCCGTGGTTATGGCAGAAGGTGAGGAAGGTCGCCAGCGGAAAGCGGTTGATCTGGGTGGAGGGTGTCGACCAGATGCACGCCGCCATCGGCAGGAGGTAGAGCCCGCGCAGCTCCTGGCCGTAGCCGCCCGCGTCGAGGAAGTCGCCGAGCGTGCCGCTTACCGCCGCCCCGCTCGCGGCGAGCGCGGTGGCCTCGCGGTTGAAGCGGACCAGATCGCGCAGCATGCGAAGGAAGCGGGGCTTCACGAGATTGAAAGGTTGGGCGAATACGCTCGCCAGGTTGGTGCCGGCCCATTCGAGCTCGCCGGCGCCGATCCGGACCGAAAACGACATCTCCGACGGGTGGCTTTCCACACCCAGGTGGTCAAAAAGGCGTATGAGGTTGGGGTAGGTGCGATCGTTGAAGACGAGGAAGCCGGTGTCCACCGGGTGGGTGCGGCCTTCCACCGTCACGTCGACCGTGTTCGTATGGCCGCCCAGCGTGCGGTTGGCCTCGAACAGGGTGACGGCGTGGCGGGGGGCAAGCAGCCAGGCGGTGGCGAGGCCGGAAATACCGGCTCCGACGACAGCGATCTTCGACATCCGGGGGTTTTATTTCAGTTGTAGGTCGGGACAGGGGGACTTACGGGCCGCCGGCGGTGTCGGATGCATAGGGGGGACGGGAAAACCGGTTTTTGCTACCCTGTGGGGCTAAAGAGGAAAACCATGCTTTATCAAGAGTTGTTCGGCGCGTTCGAGAAGGTCCGCTGGGACATGGGGAAGGACATCCCCTGGGACAAGTTCGAGCCGGCGAAGCTGACCGACGAGCAGGCCCGGACCATCAAGATGAACGCCATCACCGAGTGGTCGGCGCTGCCCGCCACCGAGATGTTCCTGCGCGACAACCAGGACGACAGCGACTTCTCCGCCTTCATGTCGATCTGGTTCTACGAGGAGCAGAAACACGCCGTGGTCCTGATGGAGTACCTGCGCCGCTTCCGCCCCGACCTGCTGCCCACCGACGAAGAGCTGCATGCGGTGCGTTTCAAGTTCGACCCGGCCCCGGCGCTGGAAACGCTGATGCTGCATTTCTGCGGCGAGATCCGTCTCACCCAGTGGTACCGCCGCGCCGCCAGCTGGCACACCGAGCCCGTCATCAAGCGCATCTACGCGACGCTCGCGGGCGACGAGGCGCGCCACGCCGGCGCCTACTTCAAGTACATGCACCGCGCGATCGAGAAGCTCGGCGACGAGGCCAAAGTCGCCTTCGCCAAGATCGGCATCCTGATGGCGAGCGCCGCGCGCGCCGGCAAGCCCATGCACCCCACCAATCTGCACGTGAACAAGGGCATGTTCCCCAACGACACGGTGCAGTCGAAGCTGCCGGACCCGGGCTGGCTCGAGCACTGGCTCGACCAGCAGATCAAGTTCGACAAGGTCTGCGAGATCAAGGTGGTTCAGTCGATCCTCGCCAAGCTCGGCACGCTGTACAACCGCGCGATCGCCGACCCGGCCGACCTCAAGCGCTTCCGCAAGGAGCTGCTGGCCAAGATGGGCGCGCCCCGCCTCGGGAGTGGCGCTCCCGCGTGAGATGACGCCTCCCGCGTTCGAGGCCAAGCTCTGCGACCCCGCGGCTTTCGCTCGCCGCGTCGCCACCGTCCCTCGCCCGCTGGTCTTCACCAACGGCGTCTTCGACATCCTCCACCGCGGGCACGTGACCTACCTCGCCGAGGCCGCCGCCCTCGGGAAATCCCTGGTGGTGGCCCTCAACTCCGACGCCTCGGTGCGCCGGCTGGGCAAGGGCGACGATCGCCCGATCAACCCGCTCGCCGACCGCGTCGCGGTGATCGCCGCGCTCGAATGCGTCGCACTGGTCACCTGGTTCGAGGAGGACACGCCGCTCGCCCGCATTCTCCAGTGCCGCCCCGAGCACCTGGTGAAGGGCGGCGACTGGAGCGCCGAGAAAATTGTCGGCGCCGCCGACGTGAAGGGCTGGGGCGGCGAGGTGCATTCGATCCCGTTCCGCCACGACCGCTCGACCACGAACCTCCTATCGCGGATCCGCACATGAACGACCTGTCGATTCCCGCCAACCTCGTCGATCGGCTGGCGGCGATCGTCGGCGCGCGCGGCCTCGTGGACGAGGGCGAGCGCGGTCCCTACGAAGTCGACTGGCGCGACCACTATCACGGGCGTGCAGCGGCGGTGGTGCGGCCCGCCAATACCGAAGAGGTCGCGCGCGTGGTGGCGCTGCTCGCGGAGCTGCGCATCCCGATGGTTCCGCAAGGCGGCAACACCAGCCTTTGCGGCGCCTCCGTCCCCGACGACTCCGGCACGCAGGTGATCGTGAATCTGTCGCGCATGAACCTGGTGCGCGCGGTCGATCCTTCGAACAACACCATGACGGTCGAAGCGGGCTGCGTGCTGCAGGCGCTGCAGGAAGTCGCCGAGAAGCACGGCCGCCTCTTTCCGCTCTCGCTCGGCGCCCAGGGCAGCTGCGAGATCGGCGGCAACCTTTCGACCAACGCTGGCGGCACCGGCGTGCTGCGCTACGGCAACACCCGCGAGCTGGTCTTGGGGCTCGAAGTGGTGCTGCCCGATGGCCGCGTCTGGGACGGGTTGCGGGGCCTGCGCAAGGACAACACCGGCTATGACTTGAAACAGCTCTTCGTCGGCGCCGAGGGCACGCTCGGGATCATCACCGCGGCGGTTTTGAAGCTTTTCCCCCTGCCCCGGTCCCACGCAACGGCGCTGGTCGCCCTCGAAAGCCCCGCAGCCGCGGTGGCGCTCCTGTCGCAGCTGCGCGAAGCCTGCGGAGAACGCATCACCGGGTTCGAGTTGCTCGCACGTGTCTGCCTCGACCTCGTGATCCGGCACATTCCCGGCTCGAGGGATCCGATGCCCGCGAAATACCCGTGGTACGTGTTGGTGGAGCTCTCCGACAGCACCGCTGGCCCGGCGCTCGACGCACTCCTCGAGGAGGCCCTGGGCGCCGCTGCCGAGGCGGGCTCGATTCAAGACGCGGCAATCGCCGCCAACGAGGCGCAGCGCGGCGACTTCTGGAAGCTGCGCGAGAACGTGTCGGAAGCGCAGAAGCTCGACGGCGCCTCGATCAAGCACGACGTGTCGGTTCCGGTGAGCCGCGTGCCAGAGCTGATAGAGCGCGCGAGCGCGGAGCTCGCTCGCCGCTTCCCCGATATCCGCATCGTCGCCTTCGGCCACGTGGGCGACGGCAACATCCACTACAACTGCTCGAAGTCCGAGAGCCAGGAAGCGCAGGCATTTTTCGACCAGGCCGAGGAAGTGAACCACATCGTCTACGAGGTGGTGCAGGCGCTCGGCGGCTCGATCAGCGCCGAGCACGGGCTGGGGGTGCTCAAGCGCGAGGAGATCAAGCGCTACAAGAGCGAGCTCGAGCTCGAGATGATGCGCTCGATCAAGCGAACGCTCGACCCGCACAACCTCATGAACCCCGGCAAAGTGTTGTAGCTGCTGCCGCGCCTACGTTCCCCACCGCTCCGACTGCAGCCGGACCACGTCGTTGAGCGATCGGGTCTCCGCATAGCGCTCGCGCAACCACCGGGTGTCGTTCGATTCCGTGGTTGCGGCCTTGTCGAGCGCCGCCATCGCTGCCTGCGTTCCCATGGCCCCGGCGTCGGGGGCGATCCGCGCCAGCGTCGCCATCAGGTCTTGCCGCAGTCGTGTCTGCTGTCGTGAATAGGGGTCGACCAGCGTCGCATCGAAGCCGAAGCGGCAGGCCTGGAAGCGGTTGTAGCCGTAAACGCGATACATGGGCTCGATGGGCTCGGTGCGGCGCACGCGCAGCAGGTGCGCGGCGAGCGTCTGCGCATAGGCCGCGAGCTGGGCCGCGCGCTCCACGGTGAGCGGCGTGTCGAAGATGCGGATCTCGATGGTGCCGTATTCGGGCTTCGGCCGGATATCCCAGTAGAAGTCCTTCATGCTCTCGACGATGCCGTATCCCCGCATCTCGTCGAAGAATGCGTTGAACTCCTGCCAGGACCGGCAAGCCGGCATGTGGCCCGAGAGCGGGAACGCCGACACCGCGTGCAGGCGCGAGGTCTCGAACGACGTCTCCTCGCCTTGGTAGAACGGGGAAGACGCCGACAGCGCGATGAAGTGCGGGATGTAGGGTGCCAGCCGGTGGGTGAGGTACACGGCGTCATCGCCGCTGGTGACGCCGATGTGCACGTGCTGCCCGAACACCGTGAACTGCTTGGCGAGGTAGCCGTAGAGCGCCGAGACGCGCTTGAAGCGCTCGGTCGGGAAGATGCGCCGCTCGTGCCAGCGGTGGAAGGGGTGCGAGCCCCCGCCCGCCACGGCGAGGTTCAGCCGCTCGGCGGTGGCGCGGATCGCATCGCGCACCACGACCAGGTCGCGCAGCAGCTCGTCATAGTTGCGATGCACGGCGGAGTTGACCTCGATCATGCTCTCGGTGATCTCGGGCTTGACCTCCCCCGGCAGCTTCAACTTCGCCAGCCGCGGCAGGATGTCGGCGGCGCCACGCGCCAGGTTGTAATCGCGCGTGTTGAGCACCATCAGCTCGAGCTCGACCCCGAAGGTGAGCAGCGCCGATTTCGCGAACTCAAGCGCCATGGGAACGCGACTCGCCCACCGCGTCGGGATCCGGCAGCGTTTCGCCCGCGAGCCGCAGTCCGTACTGCACCGCCAGGGGACCCACCACCTCCATCACGATGATCGCGCCGACCAGCACCGCCGACATTGCCTGGCCGTACCCGGGATAGATGCGCGCGATGTCGTGGTGCAGCAGCAGTGCGAGGCTCGACATCGGCAGGAGCGCGAGCCCCAGGCCCGCGGTCTGCTTCAACCTGAGGCCCCCAAGCGGCGCCACCAGCAGCACACCGAGCATCTTGCCCGCGGCACGCGCGAGCACTACCCCGAGCGCCATCGCGCCGCCCGCGGCCAGCAGCGCCAGGGGCATGCTGGCGCCCGTGATCACGAAGAGCACGATATAAAGCAGCCGTCCGATGGGTGCGAGGTTCACGTTCAGCAGCTCGTAGCCGCGCTCGTCGTTGCGCGAAAAGAGGCCGAAAGTGAGCAGCGCGAGGACCACCGGGAGCCTGAGGAGCGTCGCGAGGCCGACTCCCGCCACCACCAGTCCCACGATGAGCGAGAAGTGCACCTCGCGGTCCTTCTCGACCGCGCGGGCGATGATGCGCGCCGACCAGGCCATCAGGCCGCCCATCAGGAGCGAGCCGGCGAACAGGTAGAGGGGGTGCAGGATCGCGGTTTCCACGTCCATGCGCGCATCGAAGTGCACGGAGCCGAGCATGATCGTCACGATGATGGATGCGAGCAGCCCGTTCAGTGCCGTGAGGTTCAGCGAGCGCTCGGTGACCTGGCCTTCGGAGCGCGTGTCATGGACGGTGAGCAGCACCACCGAGGGTGCCGTCGTCATTGCGATCGCCGCCGCGATTCCCGCATGCACCGCGCGAAAGTCGAATGCGAGGAGTATCGCGAACACCGCGCCGAAGGCAGCCGCGCTCTCGGCGAGTCCGGAGGCGGCGAGCGTCCAGTCGCGCCGCAGCCACTTGAGGTCCATGCGGCGCCCCAGGTCGAACAGGACGAGGCCGAGCGCCAGATCCACGAAGATGCGCGCCTCGTCGATCAGCAGTCCCATTCCCATCCCGCTTGCCAGCGGCCCGAATACGAATCCCACGACGACATAGCCGATGATGCGGGGGGTGCGCAGAGCGCGCGCGAGCTCGCCGCCAAGCATGCCGGCGACGAGAAGCACGCCGAAGAGCAGCGGGAAACTCAGGTGAAACGGCAGCGTGGGAAGGAACGTTGCGCTCATCGAAGGGTGGGGTTCGTTCCCGTTGAAGCTTATGATTGATATAGTCCGACAGACCCCCGGCGCCATCAGGAGGTTCCGCACGTGGCAGGCGCAGCGCCCGAGTATCCGAACGCCCTACCCCTCGGCACCATGCTGATGGAGTATCGCATCGAGTCGATTCTCGGCGTCGGCGGCTTCGGCATTACCTACCTGGCGCAAGACACCGAGCTCGAGAAGAAGATGGCGATCAAGGAGTACTTCCCGAGCGCCGCCGTCTCGCGCCTCGCCGACGGCAGCGTTGCCATCAGCGGGCCGAACCTCGCAGTGGATTTCGCCAGCGGCCTCGATCGCTTCCTCAAGGAGGCGCGCACGCTCGCCGGCTTCAGCCATCCGCACATCGTGCGCGTGAACCGCTACTTCCGCGCCAACGAGACCGGCTACATGGTGATGGACTACGAGGACGGCGAGTCGCTCAAGTCGTGGCTGCTCGGGCGGCCGTCGCTACCGGCCGATGAGTTGAAGGGGCTGCTGGCGCCTCTCCTCGATGGTATCGAGAAAGTCCATTCGGCCGGATTCCTGCACCGCGACATCAAGCCCGACAACGTCTTCGTGAGGAAGCGCGGCGATCCGGTGGTGATCGACTTCGGCTCGGCGCGCCAGGCCATCTCCGGCACCACGCACACGCTGACCACGCTGGTCACCCCCGGATACGCGCCCTTCGAGCAGTACGCCTCGGGCTCCGAGCAGGGCCCCTGGACCGACATCTACGCGCTCGGCGCGGTGATGTTCTTCGCCGTCACCGGACGCAATCCGCCGGACGCGATTGCCCGCATGAAAGGCGATGCGCTGGACACCCTGATAGCCCCGGCGGTGCCGCAGTACGGCCAGGAGCTGGTCGATGCGATCTCCTGGGCGATGAGGCTCGACGAGAAGAAGCGCCCGCAGACCGTGGGCGAGTGGCGCGAGAAGATCTTCGGGCGTGTGCTGGCGAGCGTGAACACGGTGCCGGGCCTGGCGCTGGCGCCGGGGCCGACCACGACGCGCCCGCCGCAGCCGGCGGAACTCGAAAGCACCGATACGCAGGACATCTCCAACCTGCTCCAGCGACGCGAGGAGCTCGAACGGGCGGTCAAGGAAAAGTTCCAGCGGGTTCTCACGGTGATGTTCACCGA
>JANNKG010000435.1:0-22266 GCA_031396185.1 Burkholderiales bacterium
AGGACGGAGCCGGTCCCGCCGCCGACGATGCGGTTGGCGACGAGCGCCGCGGCATAGTCTGGGGCGTCGTCGCGCATCGGAAAGCGCACCTGGGCCGCGAAGTAGGCGTTCGCCTTGTCCGGAGTCTCGAGGCGCATCTCCCGGGCTCCTGGTAGGTGAGCTCATCGGCCTTGTAGAAAGTGATGTGGCGCGAGACGACGACCTTCTCGCCGTCGAGCGCGGCGATCACCGAGTCGAGGTCGTCGACCTCGATGAAGATCACGGCGCGGCGCGACTCCTTCGACAGCGCCTGCAGGCTGGGCGGCTCGTTGGCGTTGCCGCGCGTCTCGATCATCACGGTGGCGCCGTCGCGCGTGATCAGGGCGAAGCCGACGCGGTCGCCCTCGGGCACCTCGAAGGCAACTTGGCAGCCGACGCGCTTGAAAAAGTCGCGCGTGGGCTCGACGCGGTCGACGAAGAGGACGGGCGTGGCAGAGGCGAACTTCAATCGGTGACGGCGCCCTTGGCGGCAGTGCCGACGAGCTTCGCGTACTTGCCGAGAACCCCTGTCGTGTACTTGGGCTTCGGCGCCTTCCAGGCGGCGCGGCGCTTCGCGATCTCGGCCTCGTCGACGTCGAGCTGCACCAGGAGGCGGTGGGCGTCGATGGTGATCGAATCGCCCTCGCGCACCAGCGCGATCACGCCGCCGTCGAAGGCCTCCGGCGTGAGGTGGCCCACGACCATGCCCCACGTGCCTCCGGAGAAACGCCCGTCGGTGATCAGGCCCACGGACTCACCGAGTCCCTTGCCGATGAGTGCGGAGCTGGGTGCGAGAATCTCGCGCATGCCGGGACCGCCCTTCGGGCCCTCGTAGCGAATGACGACCACGTCCCCCGCCTTGATCTTTTCGTCGAGAATCGCGTCCATCGCCGCGGGCTCCGAATCGAATACGCGCGCGGGGCCGGTGATGGCGGGGCTCTTGAGGCCGGTGATCTTCGCCACGCAGCCCTCGGGCGAGAGGTTGCCCTTGAGGATCGCGAGGTGGCCCTGGGCGTACATCGGCTTCGACCACGGACGGATGACGTCCTGGTCGCCGCGGGGCTCGGCGGGAATGTCCTTCAGGTTCTCGGCGACGGTCCTGCCGGTGATCGTCATGCAGTCGCCGTGCAGCACGCCGTGCTCGAGGAGCATCTTCATCACCTGCGGGATGCCGCCCGCCTTATGCAGGTCCACCGCGACGTAGCGACCCGAGGGCTTGAGGTCGCACAACACCGGCACCTTGAGGCGCACGCGCTCGAAGTCGTCGAGGGTCCATGGCACCTCGGCCGCGTGCGCGATCGCGAGCCAGTGCAGCACGCCGTTGGTGGAGCCGCCGGTCGCCATGATCACCGCGACGGCGTTCTCGATGGACTTGCGCGTCACGATGTCGCGCGGCTTGAGGTTCTTCTTCACGGCCTCGACCAGCACGCGCATGCTCTCGGCCGCGCTCTCGCGCTTCTCCTCGTCCTCCGCGGCCATGGTCGACGAATTGGGCAGCGACATCCCCACCGCCTCGACCGAAGACGACATCGTGTTCGCGGTATACATGCCTCCGCAGGCGCCCACGCCGGGGAGCGCCTTCCTCTCGACGCACTCGAAGTCTTCCTTCGACATTTTGCCGGCGGTGAAGGCACCCACGGCCTCGAACACCGAGACGATCTGCAGGTCCTGGCCGTTGTGCCGCCCGGGCTTGATGGTGCCGCCGTAGACGCAGATCGCAGGCACGTTCATGCGCATGAGCCCGATCATCGCCCCGGGCAGGTTCTTGTCGCACCCGCCGATGGCAAGCACGCCGTCCATGAACTGGCTCTGGGCCGCGGTCTCGATGGCGTCGGCGATCACCTCGCGCGAGACGAGCGAGTACTTCATGCCCTCGGTCCCCATCGAGATGCCGTCGGTCACCGTGATGGTGCCGAACATCTGCGGCATCGCGCCGGCCGCGCGCGCGGCGGCGTCGGCGGCGTCGGCGAGCGGCTGGATGCCGGCGTTGCACGGGTTCATGGTCGAGTGGCCGTTGGCGATGCCGACGATCGGCTTGTCGAAGTCCGCATCGCCGTATCCGATGGCGCGCAGCATCGAGCGATTGGGCGAGCGCGGCACGCCCTTGGTGATCGTGAACGAACGGTATTTGTGGGTCATGGCGGGTGGCTTCTGGGAGGGAACGAAGTCCTACGTCTGCGTCGCTATCTTACGACGTCCGATCGGCCCATGGCGACGCTGCACGACCTACTTTCGGGGAGGTCCAATATTCATCCACTCCATTTGCAAGGAATCCCCATGAAAACGATCGCACTCATTGTCGGTTTCGCGCTGCTCGCCCTCGGCGTCGCGTGCTTCGTGCCGGGCCTGGCGTCCGACGGTGTGCTTTTCGGCCTGTTTCCGGTCAGCATGCCGCTCGCGATCGCCTTCGCAGTCACCGGAGCCGTCGGCATCATGATCGGCCTGTCGCGCAAGCGCGGCCTGCACCCGACGACGAACACCTCCGGACCGGACCTTCGCAACCTCTAGGGCTTCGTCCCTGGGGTTCCCTGACCGGCGGTATTTTTTGCGCCGAGCGCCGTAACGCGCTCGGCGCATTTTCATTCATAAGCCTGCTCGCGGCTTGCCGGCAAGGGCTTGCTGCGCCTGGACGCCTTCGTCTGGGATAATGCGGCGCGCCCCTATCGGTGCCACTGAAGGCAACGTCCTTGCTCGTCCACCCACAGTTCGATCCCATCCTTTTCAGCCTCGGCCCGCTGGCGGTGCGCTGGTACGGGCTCATGTACGTGATCGGCTTCATTGCCTTCATCATGCTCGGCAAGCGGCGCGTGCGGCAGGGCCTGGGACACGGCCTCGAGGTGAAGGACGTGGACGACATGCTGCTCTACGGCGTGCTCGGCGTGATCCTCGGCGGGCGCCTGGGCTACGTGCTGTTCTACAAGCCGGCCTACTACCTCGACCATCCGGGCGAGATCCTGCAGATCTGGTCCGGGGGGATGAGCTTCCACGGCGGCTTCGTCGGCGTGATGCTCGCGATCTGGGCCTTCTGCCTGATCAGGAAAAAGCGCTGGCTTGCGACCATGGATTTCGTGGCGCCGCTGGTGCCGATCGGGCTCGCGGCGGGCCGCATGGGCAACTTCATCAACGGCGAGTTGCCGGGACGGCCCACCAGCCTGCCGTGGGGCATGTGGTTCCCGCAGCACGATGCTGCGCAGGTGGCGCGCCACCCCTCGCAGCTCTACCAATTCGCCCTCGAAGGTCTGGCGCTATTCGCGGTGCTGTGGCTCTACTCGGCGAAGCCCCGGCCCACCGGCGCGATCTCGGGGGCTTTCCTCGTGGGCTACGGCGCATTTCGTTTCATCGCCGAGTTCGCCCGCCAACCCGACGAGTTCCTCGGCCTCGTGGGGTTCGGTTTGTCGATGGGGCAGTGGCTTTCGGCTCCGATGATCCTCGCCGGCCTCGCGATGATGGCGTGGGCTTACAGGAAGAAAGATATTTCTACCGGGGCAGGAGGACCTTGACCACGGTCGGAGTCGGCAGGGACTCGCGACGGTCGAGCGTGCCCTGGCGATTGAAGCGGGTGACGCCGGTGGCGGCGAGCAGGTAGAAATAATCACCTGCCACGGCCCCGGTGGTGGGCTCGTCGAGCGCGTTGTGGTGGTGGGAGAGAAGCGTGCGGACTCGGGTCACGCTCTCGCCGTCGCGCGAAAGGCTGATGAGGATCACGCGCCCCGGAGTGGTCACGTTCTGCACGCCGATCAACTCGCCGCGGTGCTCGTAGAGGCCGTCGATTGCAGCGATGCTCTCGCGGGTCTGGTTGGCCACGCGCTTGACGGCCCCGGTGGAAATATCCACGACTCCCAGCCCCGTGGAGTGCGCCACGAAGAGCCGGGCGCCGTCGGGCGAGGCCGCGAGGCCGTTGGATCCGCGCAGCTGGTTCGGCGCCACCAGCTCGCGCGCCGGCCCCGGCCCCTTCACCGCGATCTCGTAGATCGCTCCGCTGGCCGAGTCGCTCGCGAAGACGCGCCCGCCCGGGGCGACGGCGACGTCGTTCAGCTGCAGGGCGGCGGGCACGTCGTAGCGCTTCACGAGCCGGCCCGAATCGACGTCGAATGCGAATACCGCGTTGCGACGTTGCCGCTCGCCCACATCGGTGAGCGCCGTGGTGCTTACCGCGTAGAGGATGCGGCGCGGCGAGTCCATCGCCACGCCGAGAACGTGGTCGAGCCCGGCCTTCTCGCCCGCGAATTCCGACACCCCCTGGCCCTCGCCCACGCGCAGGATGCGGCGCTGCGCAATGGAGCCGACGAAGAATGCGCGGGAGGGCGCATCGTAGGCGATCCCCTCCGGAACGACGGTCTTGTCGTCGAGCTCGAACGCGGTCGGCGCGAAGTCCATTCGCGGCAGCCGCGCTTCCAGCCGCGCGCGCACGGCCTTGAATGCGGAATCGTCCCAGATCGCCTCGAAGCCATCGGCGCGCGGCGGCAGGAACCCGTCGCCCAGCTCGGCCACCTTCTCGAGGGCGGCAACCGCTTCGGCGCGGCCGCCGGCTTGCGCCTGGAAACGCGCGAGGAAATACCAGAGCGTCGCGTCGCCCGGCCGCTGCTTCAGCAACTGCTCGATCGCCGCGATGGTGCGGCGCGCCCCTTCCACATCCTGTTGGGCGAGCGCAGGAAGGGCGAGGGCGACTACGAGGATGACGGCGAGCAGGCGCATGGCGGTTTGGGCTAAGGTGGCGGGCGGGGACCCCGATTATCCCCGAGAGCGGAGCGCGCATGAGAGTTTGCATCGTCGGTGCCGGCGCCATCGGCAGCGTCCTCGGGGCGCGCCTTGCGCTGGGCGGCGAGGAGGTCACCTTCATTGCGCGCGGGGAAAACCTCGCGGCGATCAACGCCCGCGGCGTGCGCGTAGCCTACGGCGACGGCCGCGAGGAAATCGCGCGTGACGTGTGCGCGACGGACAGCTTCGATAAGGCGGGCCGGTTCGACCTTGTGATCCTCACGCTCAAGGCCCACCAGGTCGGGGAAGTCGCGGCGCGCATTGAATCTCTCTGCGACGCGGATACCGTGGTGATGCCGTTGCAGAATGGCGTCCCCTTCTGGTATTTCCAGGGCCACGGCGGCGCCTTCGAAGGCCGCGCGATCGAGACAGTCGATCCCGGCGGGATGATCCGCGACGCCATTCCGGCGCGGCGCATCATTGGCGGCGTGGTGTTCGTGGCCGCAGAGCGCATCGGACCCGGCGAGGTGATGCACACGGGCAACGACCGTTTCCCGATGGGCGAACTCGATGGACGAACCAGCGAGCGCATCTCGCGCATATCGGACGCTTTCGTGCGCGCGCGCTTCCAGGCGCCGGTGGTCGGCGACATCCGCGCGGAGGTGTGGATCAAGTTGTGGGGCAACGTGACCTTCAACCCGATTTCGGCGCTCACCCGCGCGGGGGTATCGGACATTTGCACCGATGTCGATGGGCGTGACCTCGCGTCGCGGATGATGCAGGAGGCGCAGGCGGTGGGCGAAAGGCTCGGCATCACATTCCGCATCACGATCGACAAGCGCCTCGAAGGCGCGACACGGGTGGGGCGCCACAGGACCTCGATGCTGCAGGATGTCGAAGCGGGACGCGCCCTCGAGATCGACGCGCTGGTGGGAAGCGTGGTGGAGCTGGGCGAACTGGTGGGCGTGCCTACGCCCACGATCCGCGCGATCTACCAGGCCGCCAAGTTGCTCGACCGGACGATGCGCGCGGGAAATGTCAGCGTACGGGCGGCGCTGCTAGCTCCGCGCTGACTGCGCCCGCCCCGCGCCCGCCTGGGGGTCGCGTCCGCCGATGAGCTGCGGCGCGGAAACCGGGTCGAAGTCCTTCCACTCGCCGTCTTCCCAATGCCCGTCGCTGCGTTCGATCTGCCACGCGCCCGCGGCCTCGAAGACTTGCACGATGCGTTCTTCGGGAATGCCGGCGCCGCTCACGTTCACCGCGATCATCGCTTCGGCGGGCCGCACGAGCGTGTGGTCGGGCTGCGCTTCCTGGTCAACGCCGCCCTTGAGGCCACCGACGAGCGAGGCGGCATAGGCGCCGACGCCGGCACCCGCGGCGATCCCGGCCGGCCCTACCAGCGGAGCGGCGGCGAGGCCCACGGCCGTTCCCACGACGGCCCCGATCACCGCGCCTTTGGCAGCGCCGCTATCGACCTTGTGGGCGCCGGCAGACTCGTCGTGATCACCGCCGACCGGAGTGGCATCGTGCATGCCCGCGGGGTTGATGCGGAACTCGCACAAATACTCCGAATTGACGCCGGCCTGAGCCAGGCGCTTCAGCGCGTCCTGCGCTTCCACGTAGGTTTCGAAGCCGCCAGCGATGATTGTCGACATGTGAGTCTCCTCGTTGTGATGACTATTCTAGAAACGCAGCTGCAGGCCCGCGGACACCATGTCCACATCCTTGCGACCGCCGACGAAGTCCAGCTTGTAGCGGTCCACGTCCGCACGCAGCTGCAGGCTTTGCGTGAGCGCGAACGTCACGCCCGCCCCGTAGGTAAATCCCCAGCCGTTCTTGTGGCCAGTGTCGAACAGCGTGTCGGGGTCGGCGGTTACGTCGGTGCGGCCGTAGAGGCCGCCCACCTTGCCGAAGATCCCGAAGCGCGCGCCCAGCGGGGTGCCGGCGGTCAGCGTAATCGGAATGGCCCACGCGTTGGTATCCCCTCCGGAGGCGCGGATCTTGCCAAAATCCGTATATCCGACCTCGAGGCCGAACACTTCGTTCAGCTTGCCGCCTGCATACACCTTGAAGCCGGTGTCGCGGGTATCGCAGTCGAAGAACCGGGTGACGCCCTGGCGGCAATCGGTGTTGAATTTCGATTCACCGGCACTCGCGCCGACGTAACCCCAGAAATCGCCGCGCCACGGGGCACGGTAGTCGGACTGCGCGAGGGCGGCGCCGGAGCCGAGCATGCCGATGGCGGCGATGGCGGCAATCATTCGAGCGTGGGTCATTTTGCATCTCCTGTGAAGTTCGTTCTCATGTAGGCGGAATCCGACAAGACGCCTCCAATTGAAGGCGATCGTTCTGGCTACCGTTACTTGGACAGCAGTTCGCTCACCGGTTTCCATTCCTCCTTGGTGTCGCAGATCGTTTTCACGATCGCGAGCACCGGAATGGCGAGCAAGACGCCCCATAGACCCCAGATCCAGCCGAAGAACAGCAGCCCGATGAACGTTGCGGTGGTGTTCATCTCGGTTTGCCGGCTCGCAAGCCAGGTCGCGAATACCGAACCGACCAGCGTGGCGACGACAATGCTCACGCCCGATACCATCAGCGCCTGCGACCAGTCCTGGAACTGCAGGAAGCCCGCGATGAATGCGATGGCCGCGATCAGTGCCGGGCCGAAGTAAGGCGC
This sequence comes from Burkholderiales bacterium, assembly GCA_031396185.1. Taxonomy (GTDB): domain Bacteria; phylum Pseudomonadota; class Gammaproteobacteria; order Burkholderiales; family Usitatibacteraceae; genus Usitatibacter. The sequence goes on from JANNKG010000435.1 coordinate 7,397, forward strand.
GGTGTGCAGGACCGCCGACGCCACGCCCCACAGCTCGGCATAGTTCACCCCCAGCATCCGGAAAGCGAACCAGGTGCCAACGCCCACCAGGACGTTGCTGATGAGCACCACCATGAGATAGCGGCGGATCTGCAGGTCGATCTGGTCGATCATCTCGACGGTGATTTTCTTTTCCGTGAGGGTGTTGCCGGCGATCTTCACGATCTTGCGCTTGAAGAGGTCGCCCGAGGCGAGCATGAAGAACACCAGGAACATCACCGCCAACGCCTGGGAAACCACGATCGCTACACCCTTGCCGCCGGCCCACACGAGACCCCAGAACGAGATCGTTGACGCTGCGGCCGCCGGCGGCGGCGCCGGGGGAGCGGCCTTTCCCGTTTGCGCGATCGACTCGATTTCAGCCGCGGCCTTCTTCACCTCGGCGACGGGGCTTGGCGGCTGTTGCGCAGCCATTTTCTTGAGCGAGCCGGAAATCGACTTGGCCGCCGCGGGCACCTGCTCCCAGAGGTCGCGCACATCGTCGCTCCAACCCCAGGCCGCGGCTCCGAGGAGCCCTACGAGGGACCCCACCACCAGCGTTGCGGAAAGAACGCGCCAGCGCACCAGGCGCGTGAGGACATCGACGAGCGGCGCCAACGCATACGAGATCAGCAGCGCCACCAGCAACGGGATGAAGAACGGCGCGCCCCAATGCAGGAGATAAACCACCGCAATTGCGGCGATCACCCCGACCGCACGTTCCCCATGACCTTGCATTGTGTTCTCCGCCTGGAAATGCGGCCTGCCTGGCCCGCGTCCGTCATTTTCAGTTGGCCTTCAGCGACAAATCTGTCGGTCCGAGACCATCGGAGTTGTAGGACATATGGACGTAAGGACTGGCACGCAAGCGGGTTCGTCGGGGCCTTACGGTATAATTCCGGGCTTGCGCGTGGGGTGGTAGCTCAGCTGGGAGAGCGTCGCGTTCGCAATGCGAAGGTCGAGGGTTCGATCCCCTTCCACTCCACCACCGATTCCTGCAGTCTCCGGCAACCAACGCCGCCCCCGCCTGTCTGCATGCCATGCCTCACCGCGTCGGCCTGCGTTATTCACTCGATTCCGAGCCCGGCATGCGCCGGGAGCGGGGCACATCCGGCGTCGAGTACCTGAGCGCCCGCGGCAGGCGGGTCGACACGGCTGCGACACTGGCGCGCATCAAGGCGTTGGTGATTCCCCCCGCATGGACCGACGTGTGGATCTGCACGGATGCCCACGGTCACTTGCAGGCGACGGGGCGAGATGCGCGGGGGCGCAAGCAGTATCGCTATCATGCGCGCTGGCGCGAGATGCGCGATGCGCACAAGTTCGACCGCATGTTCGAGTTCGCCGCCGCGCTTCCCGCCATACGCAGGCGCGTGCAGTCGGACCTGCAACGCCCCGGCCTGCCGCGCGAGAAGGTGCTGGCGGCCCTCGTATTCCTGCTCGAGACGACCTGCTTTCGCATCGGCAACGAGCGCTATGCGGAGGAGAACGATTCGTTCGGCCTCACCACGCTTCGCAACCGCCATGCGAGGGTGGCGGGCACGCGCGTGGAGCTTGAGTTCCGCGGCAAGAGCGGCAAGTTCCACAAGGCGACCGTCGATGACCCGCGCCTGGCGCGCATCATCCGCCGCTGCCGCGAACTGCCTGGGCAGGCATTGTTCGAGTACCTCGACGCTGATGGGAAAGCGCAGGCGATCGGGTCGTCCGATGTGAACAACTACCTGAAGGAGATTGCCGGCACCGATGTCACCGCGAAGGACTTTCGCACATGGGCGGGGACGGTGTTCGTCGCGAGCGAGCTCGCCCGCGGCGAGGGACCGGTAGGTCCGTCGCACATGGTGGCGGCAGTGCGCGAGGCATCGCGCCGCCTCGGCAACACGCCGGCGATCTGCCGCAAGAGCTATGTGCACCCGCAGGTGCTGGACCCGAAGACCTGGGCGCGGCGCATGCGCCGCAGCGCTTCGCCCCGCACTCGGGGATTGCGAGCCGACGAGACGGCTCTGCTGCGCCTGCTCGGCCCGTTCAGGACGCCGAGCAGAGCTGCGCGCCCTCGTCGCTCCAGCCCGCCGTCATCGCCTGGTATTGCGCGAGATCGGCCATGAAGCGGTGGTTCGAGTCGTTCTGGGCCGCACGGTCGTTGTAGACGCGATAGACCGGCGTCGTGCCCGCGGCGCATTGGCCGTTCACCGGCGCAATCGCCCAGAAGGCGATGCCTTCGTAACCCCAACCCAGGAAGGCCGTCCCGCGAGCGGCGGCGTCGGCGCGCTGCTGCTGCTCGAGGGCCTTGAGGTAATCGCACTCCTGCCTGCTGGCGGTGAAGAAGTGCGAGTTGGGGCCGCGCGCATAGAAGCGGCAAACAGGAGACGCTCCGGGAGAGGCATCGGACTGGCGTGACCAGGCCTTGAAGCGCATGCCGGTCCGCTTCCAGTCACCTTGCGCGCCGCGGTCAAGCGCCGCGATCTCGTCGGCGCCCGTCGCCATGAAGTAATGATCGATGGTTGCCGAGTAGAACTCCACGACTGGCGTGGTCGAGGCGACCACAAGATCGCGGGTAAAGAACTTCTCCGGCGCGCCTGCGCTGACGTGGCCCCATCCCTCTACGCGGTAGCTTCCCGGCGCCAGGTCGGGAATGCGCACCGAGCCATAAGTTGCCATGCCCGCGGGCGCGGCACCGCTCGCGGGGGCAGTGGCGAGGTATTCGAAGTCGACACGCACCACATTCCCGGAAAGGCTCGCGGTCATGGTGCGCGGATTGAAGTACGCGGCGCTCTTCACCATCACGTGGGTCGCCGCGAATGCCTGCGGCTCCATCGGAACGGTGTAGAGGCCCCATGATCCCGGAGGCACCACCGCGATCGTGCTCGAAAGGGTCATCGGCGCGTCGGTCGGCTTGCCGATGTTGTGCAGGCGCGCGGTCACCGTGTAGTTGCCCGGCACGAGTTCGCCCAGGTTCACCGCCTCGTAGCCGAAGTCGGGGCGCGTCGGGCCGAAACCCGAAGTCAGGTATTCGAAATCGACGATCACGTTCGAGCCGCTGATCGAGTATCGCGTCGCGGGCAGGTATGTCGGCCACGCGGCATCGCGCAGCTCGATCATTACGGGCTGCCCGTACACAGGCAATGCGGGACTCGCGGACACCTTGGGTTGCTGCGCGTCGACAGGCAGCGCGATGCAGGCGGCGACGGCGAGGACTGAGAGCGATTTCTTCATGGCATTTTTCCGGGTAGGCAAATAGCTACGCCAAAGATAAGTGCTGGCCAGCGACCCGGTAATAAGCGAAAGCCGCACCCTTGGGTCGGCCACCTCCCGCCGCCCGTAGTCTTGCGCCTACGTCCTACAGTGGGAGTCGAGGACATCAAGTGCCGTCCGGCGCTGGCATATCCGCAGCTGGCTGCGGCGCACAGTCACCTCGTCGACCTCAAGCGAATGACATGAATTCCGTCGCCATTGCACTGACCCTGGCCATCGCATCCGCCCCCGCAGGAGCGGCGGATGCGATCGCGCCGAAAGGGCCGCTGCAGCTCAGGCCGAAGGCGGGGATCGCTCCGATGACCCCGACGCATCGTTTCGCCCCGTTTGTCATTCCGCTCGCCGAACCCGACCCCGAGTTGCTGCCACGCCGCGACGAACGCCTCGAGCAGAGCCGCTCTTCGTGCAGTAGTGACCGCTCGCTTTGTTACGATCCCACGTCCGGGCGTATTGTCTACAAGCCGGCGCGCGCCCTGATGCCGGACCTTACGGGCTTGCAGCGAGAGAACATTTCCGTGAAGAGGGACCGGATTGTTCTCCGCTATTCCTTTTAATGGAGAGAGTGTAGGATTTGTCCTACAAACGAATCCGCACGCGCCGACGCCCCCCGGATCAAGGGGGCTGATGTAATACATTCCACGATGTACTTCCTCAACCCAACATTAACAAACAGGAACCAGCGCCATGATCCGGCTGCTCATTGTCGATGACCACGACGTGGTTCGGATGGGACTGAAGCAGGTCTTCTCCGGCCGTGTCGACATGGAAGTAGCGGGCGAAGCTCGCACAGGCGAGGAAGCCATCGCGCAGGTACGGGCCACGGCTTTCGACGTGGCGCTCGTCGACCTGTCCCTTTCGGACATGTCGGGCGTCGATGTCCTCAACCGCAGCAAGGCGATTCGCCCCGAGATGGCAGTGCTCATCGTGAGCGGCTACCCCGAGGACCAGTACGCCATCAACCTGCTGAAGGCGGGCGCGTCGGGTTTCGTCGCGAAGGATGCTCCGAGCGAGAACCTGGTCTCGGCGGTGGTTGCCGCGGCCCAGGGCCGCCGTTACGTGAGCCCGCGCATCGCCGATAAGCTGGCGCAAGGGCTTGCGGGTCCTGCGGCCGACCAGCCGTCGCACACTCAGCTCTCCGAACGCGAGTTCCAGATCTTTTGCAAGCTCGCATCGGGCCAAAGCGTGTCCGAGATCGCCAAGGAGCTCTTCCTTTCGGTGAAGACCGTGAGCACCTACCGCTCGCGCATCCTCGAGAAGATGAACTTCAAATCGAACGCGGACATCACCTACTACGCGGTGAAGAATCAACTCATCGCATGAACACGACGCTCACCATGGGCGCTCCACAAATGCATGCACCGTCGCCACACGAGGGCGGTCCGGAACGCCGGACCCTTCCTCCTGAGTTCCAGGTCCGAAACTCCGATGAGGAGATGATGAACGCCCTGGTGGTGGAGGACTCGCCGCAGATCGCGGAGCGGTTGGTCGAGTTGGTTTCGGTTCCGAATCGCGTGGAGGTTGTTGCCACGGCGGCCACCGAGGACGAGGCCCTCAGCGCTTGCGATCGCCACACGATCTCGCTCGCGATCGTCGACCTTCAACTCGCGCAGGGCACTGGCTTCGGCGTGATCCGCAGGCTTCGTGCCGCCACCGGTGCCAATCCCACCTGTATCGTGGTGCTCACCAACCACGCCGTCCCCGCCCTGAAGGTGGCTGCCTTCGAAGCCGGCGCCGATTACTTTCTCGACAAGTCCAAGGACTTCGCGACCATTCCCCGCCTGATTGGCGAGTTGCTCAACAACAAGGGCAATTAGGAAACAAGAACCGGGCAAGAAAAAGGGTCAGGAACTTCATTCGCGCGAATGAAGATGCCTGACCCTTTATTCATTTCTGTTCCCGGTTTGTTATTTCAGGGGGACGAAGACTTCGATGCGCGCGCCCTTGCCCGGAGTCGCGATGAGATCGAAGGTGCCCCCGAGGGAGCGCACGCGGTGCTCCATTCCCGCAAGGCCATGCGACAGGCCGCGGGCATGGTCGAGGTCCGCAATGCCCACGCCGTCATCCCAGATGCACAACCGAAGGCCCAGGTCGGTCCGATCCACGGCCATCTCGACCGCTTTGGCGCCGGCGTGCTTGATCGTGTTGGAAAGGCACTCCTGCACCAGGCGGAAGATCGCGATTTCAAGGTCGCCGGGAAGGCGCTCGAGGCGCTCGCTGATGGTCATCTTGCACTCGAGGTGGGCGGCGCGACAGGTGTCGTCCACATACCATTGCAGCGCGGAGGCAAGCCCGAGGTGGTCCAGGAGAGACGGGCGCAGGTTCTCGATGATGCGTCGCTTGAGGTCGATGCCCTGGTCGATCAGCGCATTCAGGCGCTTCATGCGCTCGGTGTATTGCGGCTCGGCGCCGAGACGGCTTTCGAGCCACGCGAGGTCCATCTTCGCCGGGGTGAGGATGCCTCCGAGGGAGTCGTGCAGCTCGCGCGCGAGCAGCGCTTTTTCGCGCTCGGCATGGGTCTGGAGGAAATTCGAAAGGGAGGCGAGCGACTGGTTCTCGGCTCGCAACCGCACAACCAAGGCGCGCAGCTCCGTCTCGCCCAGCTTGTCGATGTTATCGATCGAACCCAAGGAAGTCACCGCGGGAGGAAAAACTGCAACGGCCATGGGGAAGTTTACCCCATGGCCGTTGTGCCTAGAAGGACTGACCCGGTCGCGATTTTAGTCGCGATAGAGCCGGTTATCGGCCACGCGGATGCGATCGCCCACGCGAATCCCGTCGAGGGAATTCTGCATGAAGGTCGCTTCGCGGCCGTCGCGGAACTGCACCGTAACGCGATACTGCTCGTCATCGTTGCGACGACGCTCGATCTCGTTGCCAGCCACCGCTCCGCCTACCGCGCCAACGACCGTCGCGGCATCATTGCCGCGGCCGCTGCCGACCTGGTGGCCGAGCACGCCGCCGATGATGGCGCCGGCGACGGCACCGCCGCCACTGGTACGCCCACTGCCGCGCACCACGTCGATCGCGACCACCCGGCCGGATTCGTTCATGGCCACGGTGTTATAGGCCGGGGCGACCGGGGTGTAGCGCGGCTCGCTGTAACGCGGCTCGCTGAAGTACGCCGGGTCGGAAGCACAGCCCGCAAGGACAAGTGCTGCGGAGGCTGCGGCAAAGTATCGGGTTTTCAACATTTCGTACTCCTTGGATCGTTAGACAGAGCGCCGGAACACGCCCATGAGGAGCGAGACCACGAACGCTACTAGGAAGATGAAGAACAGGATCTTGGCGATGCCGGCGGCTCCGGCGGCGATGCCGCCAAATCCGAGTACGGCAGCGATCAGAGCGACGATGAAAAATACGGCGGCCCAGTAAAGCATGTGAGACTCCTTTTCGAGGTTTAGGTGCTAAGTCGAGGTCTGTCAGTGCATCAGCTTCTTGCGAGCGGAACGCCGCCTGTAGGCACGAACGGCGAATTTCAGCGCCGCCGTCCCGAGTGTCAGCATCGCCGGCCGGGCCACCACGCTGGCGGCAAATTCAAGGATCCGTTTCGCCGGATTGGCCTGGATACGCTCGAGCCGCCGCACCACGTTGGCGCGCTGCAGTTCCGCCGCGAGCACGACCAGCTCGCGGCGGCTGCGCAGTTCCTCGAGCTCAGTCACCGGTGCCCCGCAGCATCTCGTGCAGCCCGCTCTCGTCGCCCTTCAGCACCTTGATCGTCTCTTCGAAGATCGGGTGGCGATTCTTGGACTGGAGCCAGATGTAGGCTGCGCCGCCTGCGCCGGCCGCGAGGAAAACGCCGGCCGCGATCGCGAGGATCGCAGGCCGATTGGCCTCGGAGGCGAACAGCACCAGCGCGAAGATGCCGAGCAGGAGGCCGAAGGTGAGGAGGTAGAGCGAAGCGACGGCGACCACGATGAATCGCACGACCCAGGCTTTTTCCTCCTTCAGCTCGATGGCCACCAGCTCCAGGCGAGTCCGGACCGCGCGAACCCCCGTCGAAGCGATACCTCTGATATCGCCGACGAAACTGGTCGCTTCGCGGATCACGGCACGCCTCCTATCGACGCGACGCGAGCAACGCGATGATGGCGCCGGCGGCCGCGGCGATGCCCACGGCACGCCAGGGGTTGCTGCGCACATAGGCATCGGTCGTGGTCATTGCGGCTTTCGCGCCATCCTGCACGGTGACCTGAAGTTCGCCGAACTTCTCACGGGCGACTTCGTACTGCCCGGCAACCTTCGCCTTGACCTCGTCGATCTTCGAAGCGCCTTCGTCCTTCACGGTCTTCAGGAGCTCTTGGGCCTCGGACACCACGTTCTGCACGTCACGGCCGACGGGGCTGGACTGGACACGGCTCTGCATGTTCATCTTTCAATCTCCTGGCTGGGCGCTACGGGTGGGCGAATTACTTGGTGGCGAGGCGGATGTCGTTCTTGACCGACTTCACGCCCGAGGTCTGGCGCGCGAGCATTCCGGCTTTTTCGGCTTCCGCCTGGCTGTTGGCAAAACCCGACAGCTGAACGACGCCTTGATACGTGTCGACTTTGATGTTCATGGCCTTGACGAGGGGATCTTCGACAAACTTGGCCTTCACCTTGGTGGTGATGGTGGCGTCGTCGACGATCGCGCCGGCGGATTTGTCGCCCAAGTGGGTGCAACCCACGGAGCCCACGGCGAGGGCGGAACCAAACAGCACGGCGGCAAGCAGGGATTTCGATTTCATGGTTTTTTGCTCCTAGAAAATTCCAGAGTTCGTTGTTTAAGAGTGGTGCCCCGGGGGAGCGGGCATGGCCGCAACTCCCTCTTCGCCAGAATAGGGATGCGCACGCCCCGCCTCTGTCGGATGCCCTCCCGCCACGTGAGAGCGAACCTCCGATTCCAGCGTAGGACTCGTCTGACGCCCGATGTTGGGGAGCTGAGGACATGCGAACGCGCCACCCGCCGACGTGCTCCGAGGCCGCGCGCGCCTACGATGACGGAATTGACAAGTCCCCTGGAGAGACCGCCACCATGAGTAAGAGCCATTCCGCGCGCCTGGCGCTGACCGCCGCCCTTGCCGGCCTTGCGCTGGGAGCCTGTGATCGCGAATCGACGCAGCAGGCGAAACAGGATGCCGCCAACGCGGGACAGAAGGTCGAGCGCGCACTGGAGCGTACCGGGGAGAAGCTCGCCGAAGCCGGCCGCAAGGCCGCAGCCGAGGTGAAAAGCACCACGATATCCGTCACCGATTCCACTTCAACCGATACCGGCCGCGTGCTGGCCGATACCGCGATCACCGCGTCGATCAAGACCGACTTCCTGAAGGATCCCGACCTGAGCGTCCTCAAGATCGATGTCGATACCAAGAACGGCGTCGTGACGCTCAACGGCCTGGCCGGCACCGAGGAAGGCCGCAAGCGCGCCGGGCAGCTAGCCGGGGCGATCAAGGGCGTGAAGGAAGTCCGCAACCACCTTACCGTCAAGAAGGCCTGACCCGGTAACATTGCTGCAAGGTTCGGAAGGAAATGTCACTACCGGCCTGAAAAGGGGTGCGTAGTATCCTTCGGACATGCACGCCGATGCCACCCTCGCCCGCGATCCCTCGCCTTCTTCCGCCCAACGCCTGAGGGTGCTCCTGGTCGAGGACAGCGCCCGGCTCGCGGCCTCGATCCGCGACTATCTCGAGCGCCAGAATTACGAAGTGTTCGTCGAGGGTGACGGCAATGCGGTGGCGGAGCGCTTCGACCGGCTCAAACCCGACCTCGTGATCCTCGACCTGATGCTTCCCGGCAAGGACGGCCTCACGATCTGCCGGGAGCTGCGCCGCCACGACCGCATCCCGATCCTGATCCTCACCGCCAAGGGCGAGAACATCGACCAGGTGCTGGGGCTCGAGATGGGCGCCGACGACTACGTGGTGAAGCCAGTGGAGCCGCGCGTGCTCCTGGCTCGCGTGGAAGCCCTGCTGCGCCGCGCCCGCTCGGCACCGCCCGAAGCGCGCGACGCCCGCCTCACCGCGGGACGCCTCTCGATCGATGGCGCGCGGCGCTCCGCCGCCATCGACGCGCGCCCCGTCGAGCTCACCACCGGTGACTTCGACATCCTGTGGCTGCTGGCCTCGCGCCAGGGCAACGTGGTGACGCGCGACGAGATCCTGCGCGTAGTGCGCGGCATCGATTACGACGGGCTCGACCGCTCCATCGACGCGCGCATCTGCCGGTTGCGCAGGAAGCTGCTGGAAGCCGGCGGCGCCGAGTCGATGATCAAGACCGTGCGCCTGCGGGGGTACCTCTTCGCCGGCGAGGGCTGAGCACGCGCGCGGTAACGGGGCCCCGGTAGCGCCATGCTCCGCCTATTCCTCCGGCTATACCTCTTCCTCATGCTGCCGGCGACGGCGGCCTTCGTGTTCTTCATGTACGTGACCGACCAGGTCATGGCGCAGCTCCACGCCGAGCAGCAGCGCGCCCGGGCGGGTGTCGCATTCGACCGCGCCGAGCGCATCGTGACCGACCAGCGCGTGCCCGACTGGCAGGGCCGGTTGAAGGAGATCGAGGCCACCTTTCGCGTCGCCCACGAAGTGGTGCCGATCGACAAGGCGCTCGGTGACCTGTTCATGTCGGGCTCGGAGAAGGAACGGCTGCGCGCAGGCGAGATCGCGTTCCGCGACCGCCCCGGCGGGGGTACGGTGTACCTGCGGCGCATCAAGGCATCCGACCGGGCCCTGCGCATCGAATGGGTCGGAGCCTACGAGTACCTCGCGCTCTACTACACCATCATCGTCGCCCTGGTGACCACCACCGTGGCCACGATCCTGTGGTTCTGGACCCGACCCCTGTGGCGCGACCTGCAGGCGCTCAAGGCGGCGACCGCGCGGGTGGGGGCGGGGGACTTCGGCGTGCGGGCCGAAGTGCCGAAGAGCTCGATGCTCGAGCCGATCGCCGCGGGCCTGAATACGATGGCCAAGCGCGTGCAACTCCTGCTCCAGTCGCACCGCGACCTCGAGCAGGGCGTGGCCCACGAGCTTCGCACGCCGCTTGCCCAGCTGAAGTTCGACCTCGAGCTCGCGCGCACCGCGTCCGCCAGCGGCGAGCGCGAGGAGCGCTTCGTCGCCATGGAGCGCGACGTCGTGGACCTCGAGGACCTGGTGAGCGAGCTGCTGGTGCTCGCAAGCTTGCGGGAAGCGCCGCCCTACGAGCCGAAGGACGTTCGCGCAAACGACCTGCTCGAGGAGGTGATGCGCCGGGCTAACGACGAGATGCGGACCACCGGGCGCCAGATCACGATCGAGGCGCCACGCAACCTGCCCGACACCCTGTCATGCGACGCGAAACACCTGTCGCGCGCGCTCGCCAACGTTCTGCGCAACGCCGTGCGCTACGCCAGGTCGAAAGTCGCGGTGACCATCGAGTGCGCCGGGTCGCGGACCACCATCAGCGTAGATGACGACGGTCCCGGTGTGCCGCCGCTCGAGCGCGACCGGCTGTTCGAGCCCTTCACGCGCCTGGAAGGCAGCCGCGGGCGCGACAGCGGCGGGGTGGGGCTGGGCCTGGCGATCGTGAAAAGCGTGGCCGAATGGCACGGCGGCGAAGCGCGCATCTCGGATTCGCCTTTGGGCGGCGCACGCGTGTCGATCAGCTGGTAGCTTTCCTTTTCGGCGCGGGCTTTTTCCTGGAGCGCACCTTGAGCCAGCTTTCGAACTCCTCGGCGGGGAGCGGCGGACAGATGAGGTAGCCCTGGCAGGCGCCGCAGCCCTCGCGCTCGAGGAAGGCGAGCTGGGTCTTGTTCTCGACGCCCTCGGCGACGACATCCAGCCCGAGCCCGCGGCCCAGGCCGATCACGGCGGCAACGATGGCCGCGCCGCCGCCCGACTTGCCGGCGCTCGCCGAATCGATGTCGGCGACGAATCCCTTGTCCACCTTGAGCACGTCCACCGGCAGGTGGCGCAGGTGCGACAGGCTCGAGAAGCCAGTGCCGAAGTCGTCGATCGCGATGCGCACACCGAGCGCGCGCAGCTTGGCGAGCACCAGGCTTGCGCCTTCCACGTCGCGCACCATGCTGGTCTCGGTGATCTCGAACTGCAGCCAGCCGGGCTCGCAGCCGTTCTTCGCGAGGATCTTCTTCAGGTCCGAGATCATGGAGGTGTCGCGTAGCTGGCTTGCGGAGAGGTTCACGCACACCACGATGCTGCCCATGCGCCGGTCGCGCCACTCGCGCGCCTGGCGGCTCGCATGGTCGAGGACCCAATGGCCGATCGCGTGGCCAAGCCCGGTCTCTTCGGCGAGCGGAATGAATCCCCCGGGCATCACCAGGCCCTTCTCGGGATCGTGCCAGCGCAGCAGCGCCTCGGCACGCGACACTGCGCCGGTGGCGATGTCCATGATCGGCTGGAAATGCAGTCTCAGCTCGTCGTCACGCAGCGCGCGGCGCAGCGCCGTCTCGACCTGCACGCGATGCGCGCGTCGCTGGCCGAGCTCGGTCGAGAACATCCGGAAGGCGTTGCGGCCAAGCTCCTTGGCGTGATACATCGCGGCGTCCGCGTTCTTCAGCAGGGTCTCGGCGTCATTGCCGTCGTCGGGGTAGAGCGCCAGTCCGAGGCTGCCGCTCACCTGGATCTCGTGGCCCTCGATGTTGAACGGGCGCCGCACCTCGTCGAGCAGCTTGCGCGCGACATGGTCGGGTGCGAACTCGTCGTCGAGGTCCTCGAGCACCACCACGAACTCGTCGCCCGAAATGCGTGCCAGCAGGTCGCTTTGCCGCAGAGACGCGCGGATGCGGCGCGAGACCTCCTTAAGCAGCAAGTCGCCGACGCGATGTCCGAGGGTGTCATTCACGTCCTTGAAATGGTCGAGGTCGAGGAACATCACGCCGACGCGCCGGCGCGCTCGCGACGCACGCGCGAGCGCCGCATTGAGCCGGTCATTCAGCAACACGCTGTTGGGCAGCGCCGTCAGCCCGTCGTGGGTCGCCATGAACTGGAGGCGCTCCTCGGCCTGGATGCGCGAGGAGACATCTTGCGCGAGCGACAGGATCGAGATCACACGCCCGGTTTCGTCACGCAGCGCCGAGTTGTGCCACTCGACCCAGATCACCGACCCGTCTTTGCGGTAGTTGCGGTGAAGGAGTGTCGCGTGCGGAACGCGCCCCTCGACGAGGCTTGCGATCATTGCGGCGAAGGAGCGCTCGTCCTCCTCGTAGATGAGGCGCCAGCCGGCAAGCGTTCGCCCGAGTGCTTCGGCGGCGTGCCAGCCGAAGATCGGCTCGGCCTGGCCCGACCACCGCACTACGCGCAGCCCCGTGTCCCATTCGATCACTGCAAGCGGCGTATTGTCGAAATGGGCAGAGAGGATGGTGTTGGCGCGGCGCAGCTCCTGCTCCACCGACTTCTGGTCGTGGATGTCGCTGGTGGTTGCGTAGTAGCCGAGGTAGATGCCATCGACGATGCGCGGCGAGAGCCGCACATTCATCCAGCGCGCGCGCCCGTCCGCGAAGCGCACCAGGCGCTCGACCGCGAGCGACTCGCCTTTCCGGACGCGCGCGAGGATCGGCGCCATCAACTGCCAGCGCTCCGCGCCCAGCACCTCGAGCACCGAGCGGCCCACGATCTCGGCGGCGGGCTTGCCGACGTAGTCGAGGAATGCGTCGTTCACATAGCGGTAGTTTGCATCGGCGTCCACGTAGCACATCGGCGTGGGGATCGAGTCGATCACCTGGCGCAGCTGCCGCTCCTTGTCCTCGATCACTGCCTGTGCCGACTTGATCTCGTGGATGTCGGTAGAAACAACGTAGTAGCCGACGACGCTGCCCTGGGGGCCGCGGCGCGGCGTGATGCGCACGCGCACCCAGCGCTCCGCGCCCGAGGGCAGGCGCAGCACGCGCTCATAGGAGGACTCGTTGCCCTGGCAGGCGCGATCGATGTGCGGTTGCAGCTCGGCCATCACGCTAGCGGGATAGACCTCGGGCGGAAACTTGCCGAGGGCGAACTCCCGGGTGAATCCGCGGGTGGCCAGGAAGATGTTGTTCACGAAGGTGCAGCCGAGCGCGAGGTCCACGTAGACCATCGCCTCGGGGATGTTTTCGGCGAAGAAGCGCAGGTCCTGCTCGCGCGCCTCCACTTGTTGCTGCGCCTCCTTCACGTCCGTGATGTCGTGGGCGACCACGTACATGCCCCGCACGCGGCCCGCCTCGTCGAAGTCGGGCACCGCCTTCACGTGGTAGTGGCGCGGGCTTCCGTCGGGCATGGCCGCGACGCGCTCGTAGGTAGCGGGTTCACCCCGGTCGAAGACCTTCTGCGTGCGCTCGGCGATCCATGCCGCCATTTCCGGGCCCATCAGTTCGAGCGTGGTCAGGCCGATGATCGCGGCGGGGGTGGTGCCGCGCTGGAGCGCGAAGTGGCGGTTGGCGAAGACGATGCGGCGTTCGCGGTCGAGGTAGGCGACCGCGTCGGGGATGTTGTCGGTGTAGAGCCGCAGCTGCGCCTGCTGTACGGCGACGCGCTCCTGCGCAAGCTTGATGTCGTGGATGTCGCTGCCGACGATGTAGTAGCCGTTGAAGCGGCCGTCGGCGTCCGGAATGGGGGCCAGCCGCACGAGGTGCCAGCGCCCCTGCCCGCCGGGCGGGCCGACGAGGCGCTCGTAGGTGCAGGTCTCGCCCCGCTTGAGGCGCTCGATATAGGGGTCGAGGTAGAGCGCTGCCATTTCGGGCCCCAGCGATTCAGCCACATCGCGGCCGACGAGCTCGCTGAATCCCATGCCGCGGAGCTGCTCGAATTGCTTGTTCACGAAGAGGTAGCGGAGGTTCGCGTCGACGACCGCGATCGGGCCGGGGATGTTCTCGGTGAAGTAGCGCAGCTGCGCTTCCTGGCGCTCGAGCGCCTCTCGCGTGCGGTGGTCGGCATCCACGTCCACCATCAGCGAGTAAAGGCCTTGCACCGAGCCGTCCGAGGCGACGTCGGGCACGAGGTGGACACGCACCCAGCGCTTCACCCCATCCTTCATGTGCGCGAGGCGCTCGTAGGTGCGCTTGCTTCCCTGCAACGCCGCGTCGATCTCGGGGCCGATCACCGCCATGGTGTCGGGGTCGAACATCTCGTCGACGCGCTTGCCGAGCGCTTCCGTGGTGTCGGCGATAAGCCAGTCGGCGCCGGGCTGGTTGGCGAAGCGAAAGCGCCGGTCGCGGTCGATGTAGCTCATCGGCACGCCGATGTTGTCCACCACCAGCTGCACCTGCTTTCGCTGGCGTGCGATCTCGCCCTCGGCGTCCTTCAGCTGCTGCACGTCGACCAGCAACACCAGCACTCCCAGGACCGGGCCGTCCTCGCGCAGCGGCATGTAGTGCGCGCGCATCCAGAGGCCCGCGCGCGGCCCCTCCAGGGTCTGGCGGTTGAAGACGACGGTCTCGCCATCGAGGGCGCGCTGGAGCTGCGCGCGGCGCGAGTCGCTCGGGTGCTTCGTGAACACCTCGTCGGGTGTGCGCCCGATGAACTCCGCGGCGTCGCGCCCGGCGTGGACGGTATACGCCTTGTTCAGGTAGCGGTAGCGCAGCTGCGGATCGAGGACGCACACCGGCAGGCCGATGAGGTCGAGGCCGGGCCGCAAGGCCGCGAGGCGCGCCTCAAGGGCTGGAC
>JANNKG010000466.1:0-4871 GCA_031396185.1 Burkholderiales bacterium
CCAAGAGGAAAGCCGAGATGCCGTGGGTGAAGAAGATGCTCCACTCGCCCTGGCTGATCGCCAGCGACCGGCGCAATTGCTCCTCAGCCAGCGGCCCCAGGATCATGCCCACGATGACCGGCGCCGCGGGAAAACCATAGCGGCGCATGAGGAATCCCAGCAGCCCGACCGCGTAGAGCAGGAAAACGTCGAAGGGCGACTGGCGCATGCCGTAGACCCCCATGGTCGCGAACACCAGGATGCCCGCGTAGAGCTGCGGGCGGGGGATGGCGAGCAGCTTCACCCACAGGCCCACCAGCGGAAGGTTGAGCACCAGCAGCATGACGTTGCCGACATAGAAGCTCGCGATGAGGCCCCAGACGAGCGTGGAATTCGTTTCGAACAGCAGCGGCCCCGGCTGCAAGCCGTACTGCTGGAAGGCGGAGAGCAGAATGGCCGCGGTCGCCGAGGTCGGCAGTCCCAGCGTGAGTAGCGGCACCATCGTGCCGGTGGAGGCGGCGTTGTTGGCAGCCTCGGGGCCTGCCACGCCCTCGATCGCGCCCTTGCCGAATTCTTCCGGATGCTTGGAGAGCTTCTTCTCGATGGCATAGGAGAGGAACGTGGGTATCTCCGAGCCGCCCGCGGGGATCGTCCCGAAGGGAAAGCCGATGAGCGTGCCGCGAATCCACGGGCCGATCGAGCGCTTCCAGTCGTCCATCTTCATCCAGATGGAGCCCGAGATGCGCTCCAGCTTCTCATTCACCTGGTTCAGCTTGGACGCGAAATACAGCGTCTCGCCGACGGCGAAAAGGCCCACCGCGACGGTAACCACTTCAATGCCATCGAGCAGCTGGGGGACGCCGAAGGCGAAGCGTGCCTGCCCGGTCTGGTTGTCGATGCCCACCAGCCCGATGGACAGGCCGAGGAAGAGGCTCGCGAGGCCGCGCAGCGTGGATTCGCCCAGCACCGCCGATACGGTGGTGAACGCGAGCACCATGAGCGCGAAGTATTCCGGGGGCCCGAACTTGAGCCCCAGCTCCACCACCAGGGGCGAAAGGAACGTGAGGCCGATGGTCGCGATCGTGCCCGCGATGAACGAACCGATGGCGCTGGTGGCGAGCGCGGGCCCTGCCCGTCCGCGCTTGGCCATCTGGTTGCCCTCCATCGCGGTGACGATGGTGGCGCTTTCCCCCGGGGTGTTGAGCAGGATCGAGGTGGTCGACCCGCCGTACATCGCGCCGTAGTAGATGCCGGCGAACATGATGAGCGCGCCGCTCGCGTCCACCTTGGTCGTGATCGGCAGCAACAGCGCCACGGTCACCGCGGGACCGACGCCGGGCAGCACGCCCACCGCGGTGCCGAGCATGCAGCCCACCAGGCACCACATCAGGTTCTGCATCGACAGCGCGACCTGGAATCCCTGCAGCAGCTGAGCCCAGACTTCCATGGCGCTAGGGCAGCAGCGGCTTGAGGACGCCCGCGGGGAGCATGAGGCCCAGGCCGTAGTTGAAGACCGTGAAGATGAAGGACGCGAGCACCAGGCCGACGACGGCGTTTAGCAGCCAGCGCCTGCTGCCGAAGCTGCGCGCCACCATCGAGAACAGGATGATCGATGCGAGGATGAAGCCGAGGCGCTCGACCAGCACTCCATAGGCGACGATGCCGCCGGTTACCCAGGCGAAGGCCACCCAGTCCATCGGCAGGTGCACCTCGGCCTCCTCGTCGACGCCGCGGAAGCCGCCGGTGAGCGCCTCGCGCGCAAGCGCCGCGCCGAGGATCAGCACCACGATGCCGACGGCGCGTGGCACCATCCCGGGCCCGACCTGCGCATAGCCGCCACCGGTGGGCAGGTAGAACGAACCCCAGAGGATGCCGGCGCCGAGGGCCAGCACGCCCGCCGAGACCGCGACCTGCCCCCCCGGGGCCTTCACGCGACTACTTCTTGCCCAGCGACAGCGCGCCGAGGATGTCGCCCAGGCGCTTGTTCTCGTCCTCGACATACTTTCCGTAAGCGTCGCCGGCGAGATAAAAGTCGTCCCAGTCCTGCTTCTTGAGCGTCTCCTGCCACGCGGGACTTTTCACGCCCTTCTCCACCGCCTTCACGAGCTCGTCGCGCTGCGCCTTGGTGATGCCCGGGGCCGCCCAGATGCCGCGCCAGTTGGCGAGCTCCACATCGACGCCCTGCTCCTTGAGCGAGGGAATGCCCTCGAACGCTTTGGGGGAGGACACCGCCAACGCGCGCATCTTGCCCGACTTGATGTGCTGGACGAATTCCGAAAGCCCCGAGATGCCCGCGGTCACATGGCCGCCGATGATCGCCGAGACCGCTTCCCCGCCGCCCTTGAAGGGCACGTAATTGACCTTGCCGGGGTCCACACCCACGGCCTTCGCGAGCAGGCCCGCGAGGATGTGGTCGGTACCGCCGGCGCTCCCGCCGCCCCAGGACACGCTGCCCGGATTCGCCTTGAACTTGTCGACCAGCTCCTTCAGCGTTTTCGGGCCGTTCGCCGGCACCACGATCACTTCCCATTCCGAGGTGAGGCGCGCCACCGGCGTGACCTGCGACAGGTTCACCGCCGACTTGTTCTGGATGATGCCGCCCACCATCACCATGCCGCCCATCAGCAGGGCATTGGGATCGCCCTTGGATGAGTTCACGAACTGCGCCAGGCCGATGGTCCCCGCAGCGCCGCCCTTGTTGTCGAACTGGACGTTCTTCACCGCACCCGAGCTTTGCATCGCCTTGGCGAGTTCGCGGCCGGTCGTGTCCCAGCCGCCGCCGGGGTTCGCGGGAATCATCATCTTCACGGAATCTACGGCCAAGGCCGGTACGGAGAACGCGAATGCCGCGGCGGCGACAGCCACGCGGACGCGGGAAACGACGGTCATGAAAAGCTCCTCTCGAGAAATTTCGGCGGACGTGGCAAGCACGCCTCTGGTCGCCGAAGTGTAGCCCAAAACGCGCTAGGCGAGCTGCGTCGCCGCAGCCAGAAGACAGGCGATTGCCCAGACGATCAGGGCGCGCCACAACAACCCTTCGAGGCTCGCCAACGCATCCTCGCGCGCGAGCTCGCCGGAGCCCAGCGCGGGACGATCCATGAGCCCGCCAGCGAGCGGAATGGGTTCGCCCAGGCGCGCCCCGAGCGCACCGGCTCCGCTCGCGAGGACGATACCTTCTTCGGGCCGCAGCCACTGGGCGGCCTGGGATCGCCAGCAAAACATCGCATCCTCGAAGTTGCCCGCTACGGCGAACGCGAACGCAGTGGCGCGCTGCGGGATCCAGTCGATGGCGTGGAAAGCGCGCGCGGCGAACCACCCGAAATCGCGCTCGTCGGGATCGGCGAGGTGCTCCCAGCTGCGCGCCGCGCGCAGCGCAAGGGGGTACATCACCAGGCCGACGGGACCGGGCAGGACGAGGAACCAGAAGAGCGGCGCAAAGGTGCCGTGATGTGCCTCGCGCAGCGCGTGCTCGGCCGCGAGCCGGGAAACAGCGCCCGCATCGTCGCCCTCCACCGGCTCGGCGCGCCACTGCGCGAGGCGGCTCGCGGCGCCGGCCGTGTCGCCGTCGCGAAGCGACTTTTCGATGAGGGAAAGGGTCTGGGTGGTCGCGAGAAAGCGCAGCGTGGCGTATGCCACCGCCACGTTCAGGAGCCACAACACCCCCGGATGGATCGCCGCGGCGAGCGCAGCAAGCAGCGCCACCGGCACCAGCACCGCACCCATCAGGGCAAACCAGGCGAGGATTCCCGAGTTCCGGTCGCCGCTGTTCAGGCGCTTGGCCGCCGACAGGCACATGCGCCCGTAAAAGGCCATCAGCGGCTGCCGGCCCTTCACGGGATAGGCGTGCTGGGCAAGCAGGGCGGCAAGCAGGGCGAGGAGCGTCATGGGATACCGAGGGAGTTCGTGGCGATTATAATGGTCGATCACTTGCTGTTTAAGACTTCACAGGAGAAGAACACCATGATGAATCGGCTCTTCGCCGCCTGCGCGGCGGTGTTGCTCGCGTTCTCCGCATCGGCCCAGGAGTATCCGACCCGCACCATCTCGATTGTCGTGCCGTTCGCGGCCGGGGGTCCGACCGATACGGTCGCGCGCCTGATCGCGCAGTCGATGACCAAGACCCTCGGCCAAACCGTCATCGTCGAGAACTCCGCCGGTGCCGGCGGCACGATCGGTGTCGAGAAGGTCGCCAAGGCGAAGCCTGACGGCTACACCCTGCTCCTCATGCACATCGGGATCTCCACCAGCGTGTCGCTCTACCGCAACCTGCGCTACGACCCGCAGAAGGAGCTCGAGCCGATCGGCCTCATCACCGATGTCCCGATGACCTTCATCGCGAAGAAGGACTTCCCGCCAAAGGACATGAAGGAACTGGTCGCGTACGTGAAGGCGAACAAGGACAAGGTGACCTACGCCAACGCGGGAATAGGCGCGGCTTCCCACCTGTGCGGAATGCTCTTCATGTCGGCCGTGCAGGTCGATCTCACTACCGTTCCCTACAAGGGCACCGGCCCGGCAATGACCGACCTCATCGGCGGGCAGGTGGACTTCATGTGCGACCAGACCACCAACACGACGCCGCAGATCAAGGGCGGCAAGGTGAAGGCCTACGCCGTCACCACCAAGACCCGCGTCAAGTCGCTGTCGGAATTGCCGACGGTCGACGAGTCGGGGCTGAAGGGCTTCGAGGTCGCCGTATGGCACGGCTTGTGGGCGCCCGCGGGAACCCCAAAGGGTGCGATCGAAAAGCTCAACGCCGCGCTCAAGGTTGCGCTCAAGGATCCCACGTTGGTCTCGAGGTTTGCGGAGCTCGGCACCGAGCCCGTTGCAGAGAACCGCGCCACGCCCGACGCGCTCCGCACGCATCTCAAGTCCGAAATCGAGAAGTGGAG
>JANNKG010000505.1:0-7068 GCA_031396185.1 Burkholderiales bacterium
GCCGAGTGCATCGCCCGCCGCCATGAGGTCGAGCGGCGCCGACACGGCGGCCGCGCGCGCGACGATGCGACCGGCCCTTGCGCCGCGCTCCCCCAGCCACTTGGCGAACGCGTTGCCGCCGAGCGAGACGCCGGCGGCGTAGAGCGGCGCGCGCCCGGTGAGCTCCTTCACGCGCCTGAGCGACCAGTCGATCTCGTCGGTGTCGCCCGAGTGGTAGGCGCGCGGCAGGCGGTTGGGCTCGCCGCTGCAGCCGCGGAAATGGAACACGCTGCCGCGCCAGCCTCGCGCCAGCACGTGCGCCATCAACATCCGCGCATAAGGCGAATTCGAGGAGCCCTCGAGCCCGTGGTAAAGGTGCACCCACGGCGCGCCCGCGGGGCCGTCGACGAAATCCACGTCGACGAAATCACCATCCGGCGTGTCCCAGCGCTCACGGCGGAAATCGATGCGCGGGGCGTGGGCCGCGACCGCGCCGTAGATCGTCTGCAGGTGCGCGTTGGCAAGCCAGGGCGCGGGGGCGAACGCGCCAGGCCTCACCGTGCTTGCCAGGCGAGGGTGCGTGCTCCGTCGGGACGGGCAGGGCCGAGCAGGTTCATCAGCGGTTCGAGCGCCTTCGCATCGGCGTCGTCGGCGCGGGCTTCGCCGGTGAAGGAGAAACGCGTCGGCGGGCTCAGCGTTCCCCGGCCCGAGACTCGCAGGCGTCCCTCGATCGTGGTCACCACGACCTTGCCTTCATGGCCCTCGGCGTGGATGTCGGCGCGGTAGGTGCCCAACGGCTTGACCTCGGACAGGCCGACCGCGGCGCCCTTCCAATCGAGGCGCGCATCGCCGCGCAGCTCGCGCCCGTCGGAGGTGAGGTGCGCGCTGGTGATCGCCACCGTTCCTTCCGGGCGGAACGGCGCCAGCCACGGCAGCACCACCGCGAGCGCGGCCGCATTGCCCCGCACCTCGAGGTTGCGCACTTCCCATCGGGTGAGCGTGCGCCCCGCCTCGTAACGCGCCTCGATCCCGGGTGCGGCCGCGGCGATATCGAAGGCGATGCGCCCCAACGCAAGACGTGCAGGCAACAGCCGCCACTCGAGGCGCTCAACGCCGACCGGGCCTCCTGGCGTGTTGATTGTGACTTTCGCCTGGCCGTGCCACGCGGTGCCGCGCGCCTCGCGCACCTCGAACTTGCCCGGCTGCGCATCCTGTGCGCGGGCGAGCACGAACGCGGCCGGCAGGGTGGCTAGGAGGAATATCCCGTACGCCACGGCGCCGACGGCGATGATTGCCGGCAGGCGCATCAGGACCGCGCCAGGACGAGCTCCGCGCGCACGCGGCCCGCCGCCGGCAGCGCGTCGAGGCGCGCGGATTCCACGCGCATGCCGTGGGTGGCCTGCGCGTTTGCCAGCCATTCGAGCAGTGCGCCGAAGCCCACGTCGGCGCCGGTGAGACGCACGCGCCGCGCGTCGAGCACCGTCATCTGGGCGCCCGCAAGGCCGCCGCTGTTGGTGGCGAGCGAGGCGAGCGGCGCGCCGGTCGCGGGCGCGGCGGCCGGCAGTGCGCGCAGGCGCTTCACCTCGTCGGCGTCGCGTTGCAGGCTGGCGATCGAGGCGCGAAGTGCGGGCAACTCGCCCGCCAGCCGGGCGCGCGAGCGCTCGAGCGGAAGCCAGGCCAGCGTCACCACGAGGAAGAGCGCGAGCAATGCCGCGGCGAAGGTCGCCGCGCGGCGCTCGCCAGGACTGCGCTCCTGCCAGGCCTGGACGATCCGGCTCATCGCGTCGAGAGCTTTCCGTTGGTGTACTCGACCGAGCGCACCGGGCCGTTGGCGGCGCGCGCGGCCTCGGTCATCCGCACCAGGAACTCGTCGCCGGCGGCGAACCCGCGGGCGCGCTTGAGCTCCGCGAGGTTGCGCGCCATCTGCAGGTCCGGGTCGACCACCACCCGCGCTTCGGGAAAGGCCACCCGGAAAATCGCCTCGCGGCGCGCGTCGAGCGCGGCTCGCTCCTGGCGCAGCCGCCAATCGTCGACCGCGGTGAACGCGAGCTGGAGTGCGACCAGCACCGCCGCGAGCCAGGCCGCCGCCCGTGGAATGCGCGTCGTGCCGCGGGCCGAGCCCGGCGCGAACTCGCCCTGCAGCAGGTTGATCGAGCCGGAAGCGGGCTGCCCCGCGGCGAGGGACTCCCAGCGCGTGCCGGGCGAAAACGGCACGCCGGTCTCGCTGCTCCACGCCGCGAGATCCGGAAGGGGTGCGTCGGCGGCGGTGTGCACGCGCACCGAAGCCGGGCGGTCGCCGCGCTCCCCGGACTCGTCGATCGCCAGGCGCACCGCGAGCGGCAGCCCCGGGCTGCGATCGAAGATCGCCGCGATGCCTTCGTCATCGACCAGCATGCCGCGCGCCACGCCCCAGACAATGTGCCAATCGCCGCGGCCGCCGGCGAGCAGGGCGCTTTCGCTGAAGGCGCTGGCAGGCCGGTGGCCGCTGCGCGTGAGCGCATCGACCATCGCCTGCAGCCAGTTGCGATCGACCACCGCCACGACGGTCTCGCCGCGCGCGTTGCGCTCGCCTGCCACGGCGTGGATGTGCGCCGGGTCGGCCAGCAGGCGATCCTCGACGGCGAAGGGCAACAGCTCGCGGATCGTGGAGGCGTTGACCCTGGGCAGTTTGAGGCGCGCGAAGAGGACGCGCTCGGCCGGCAGCACCGCTTCGACCCGGCCGGCGCGGGGCATGTCGGCCAGCGCCGTGGTGCCTTCCCGCAGCAAGCCGTGGCGCGCGTCGAACAGCTTCCACGCGAAATGCGCGGCGGGCTCGGGACGCTCGGTGGCGGGGAGGAAAACTCGGAGCTTCATCAGTAGCGGGGGCGGCGCCAGATTATAGCGGTCGTGCCGCGCGGCGCCGCCTCGCGCTTCAGCAGCGATTCGGTGGCCACCCGCACATCGTCCTGTGCGACCTGGATGCGCACGAAGAACCAGCCGCTCTTCACGTCGAAGTCGTTCACCGCGATGAGCCCCGAGCGCTGGGCGCGCTCGACGAAGGCGGCCTTGTCCGCAAACGGCTTGAGGCGGCGCTCCGCGAGCAGCTCGCTCGCCTTCTCGAGCGGCACGCCGAAAGCGGCGGCCACCACCACGGGGCTGGCGGTGTTCACGTTGATCGCCGTTCGCTCGGGCACGGCGGTGACGTGGGGGCGCAATCGCGCGATGATCTTGGCGTCGAACCCGCGCACCCGGTAGAGCTCGTCCACCTGCATCATCGGCGCGTTGGCGGCGCGGTACGGGCGAGGGAGCGCAAGGTAATAGCCGTTTTCGGCACCGCTGCCGCTGGTCAGGTCGTCGTTGCGGTCGATCCAGTCGACCACGGCGTCGGCGAGGTCGGGCGAGATCTCCAGCAGCACCAGCAGCTGGCGCAGCAACTTGATGTCGGGTTCGCTGCGGGCCTCGCGATCGATCAGGTTATTGAGGTTGAACTTGCCCTGCTCGTCGGCGATATCGCCGGCCACCACGGCGCGCTCGACCGGCATGCCTGCGATCGGACGCGCCCAGCCTTCCTCGAGCGTGTCGATGCCGGAAGTCTTCGCATCCTGCAGCAGCACGCCGCGCGCCCATTCGAGCCCCGCTTGCGCGTAGACGTCGGCCTGGGCACGCGAGGCTACGAGCATCGTCTGCTCGAGCATCGCCGCCTGCTGGGCCAGCATCATCGAGGCCGCGGACGCTGCGACCGCGACGATGAGGATTGCGGTGACCGCCGCCACGCCGTGCTGTCCGCGCGCGCTCCGCGACGATCGCTGCAAATGCTTCAAGGCGCCCTCGGCAGATCGACCAGGCGCACGATGCGCTCGCCGCTTGCGAGCGTCAGCGTCATCTCGACCGCAGCCGGCAGCTTTTCATCGGTGCCGGGCAGGCCCCACGACGGCCGCCACTCGTCGCTCTTGGGGTCGAGAAAGCGGAAAGCGAGGGCAGCGACCGCCTCTAGGATCGCGGTCGCTGCGGGTTCCTCGCGCGGTGCGGCGTCGACCCCGGCCCACGCCAGGCGCTCGATGCGGCCTTCCCGCAGCCGCCATGCGACGCGCTGCGGTGCCGAGAGCGTGTTCTCGAGCAGTGCATTGCCGGAGCGGGTGAGTGCGAGCCCCAGGGGGCCGGAGCTCGCGTCGATCGCCGACGATAGCGGCGCAAGCGGCGTGCCCGAGGCGTTGAGCGCCCGGCGAGGCAGGGCGGCGTTGAGGTCGCGCTCGAGCCGTCCCACGAAGAGCGCCACGTCGCGCCACTTTCGCGATTCCTTCTGCAGCGCTTCCCGGCTGTCGAGCATCGCTGTGAGGCCGCGATACGCAAAGCCGCTCATCAACGCGAAGATCGCCAGTGCAACCAACAGCTCGACCAGGGTGAAGCCCTTATTGCGAAACATATGCCGTGAGCCTCCCCAGCACGCGTCCCGGGGCGCGTGCATCGGCGACTGCGAGCTCCACGCGGCGGATCGTGGGGTTGGGCGTGTCGGTCACCGTCTCGTCGATCACGAGAGCGAGGCCGCCCTGCTCTGTGGTGAGCTTCGTGCTCGCAACCGGCGGGTACAGGCGCCGCGCGCGCATTTCGGCGACGCGGTTCTGCGCCGCCCACGTGGCGAGCAATCGCTGGCGCGCTTCCAGGGCCCCGTCGGTGGCAAGGCTGGCGGCGCGGACCGTTGCCGCAAGCGCGATGCCGAGGATCGCCACTGCCACCAGGATCTCGATGAGGGTGAAACCGGCCGCGCGGCTTTTCTTCATCTTTCCACCGTCGTGACCGCACCGGCGGCATCGCCTTCCACGGCCCACGAGAGCCCGCGCACCTCGAGCGCGACGCGGAAAGGAATTCCAAGCCCGTCGGGCATGAACACCAATCGTTCGGTTGCCGGCAGCGATGTACCGTCGACGAACAGCCCCAGTACGCGGACCTCGCCTCCAAGCGCCCGGTCGCGCCCGGCGTCGGGCTCCCATGCGGCTCCGGAGTAGCGCCATTCGCGCAGGCGTCCCTCGGTGAAGGTGACGGCCGTCGGGCGCCCGCCGAACCAGGCGGCGTCGCGGGCGCGCTCGATGGCAAGCGCCACGGCACCCGCTTCACGTCGCGCCACCTGGACATCACCGGGAAAAAGATTCACCGCCGCGAGCGCCACCAGGATCCCGGCGATCGCGACGACCACCAGCACCTCGATGAGGGTGAATCCGACCGAATTCCCACGCCGTCCCCGAAGAGCCTGCCCCGGTCGTCCTGAAGCCGGGGTCGGGGACCCAATCACACTATTCCCAACTTCCCACATCTGCGCCGCTTCCCTCGCCGCCGCGGGTCCGGTCGGCGCCGAGGCTGAATACGTCGATCTCGCCCTTCACGCCGGGGCTCAGGAACTGGTAGTCGGTGCCCCACGGATCCTTGGGCAATCGCTCGAGGTAGCCGCCTTGCTTCCAGTTGGCGGGGACCGGATTGGTGGTCGGGCGTTGCACCAGGGCGCCGAGCCCCTGGTCCGTCGAAGGATAGGCGCCGTTATCGAGGCGGTAGAGCTTGAGCGCCTGCACGATGGCACCGATGTCGGCCTTGGCCGCGACTCGCTTCGCCTCGTCGGGGCGATCCATAATCCGCGGCACCACGATCGCGGCAAGGATGCCGAGGATCGCCACGACCACCAGCACCTCGATCAGCGTGAAGGCCCGTTGAATAAAAGGGTCAGACACCTTCATTCGAAGCGAACCCTCGAGGTGTGAATTCGAATGAAGGTGTCTGACCCTTTTATTCAACATCTTATTTTCCGATCAACTGGTTCAGCTGGAAGATCGGCAGCAGGATCGCGAGCACGATCACCAGCACCACGGCGCCCATCACCAGGATCATGACGGGCTCGAACAGGGCCGCGAAGGCGGCGAGGCGGATGGCGATGTCGCTCTGCTGCTGGCGGGCGGCGCGCTCGAGGGCTTCGTCGAGGCGCCCGCTCGCTTCTCCGCTGGCGATCAAGTGGACCATCACCGGGGGAAATGCAGCGGTTGCCCCGAGGGCGCGCGCGAGCGGCATGCCCTCGCGCACCCCGCGTGCGGCGGTGGTGAGCGCCGCGCGCATCGGAACGAGCGTCATCACGCCGGTGCCGGCATCGAGCGCCTGCAGGATAGGTACGCGGCTGCCGACCAGGATCGAGAGCGTGGCGGCGAGGCGTGCCGCGTCAAGGTGCCGCAGCACGCGCCCGATCAGGGGCGCTCGCCAGAGGAAGTGGTGGATCGCGGATCGCGAGGCGGGGCGCGCGAGCGCCAGCCGCAGTGCGATTGCGAAGCCGATGGCGAGTGCCACCCACAGCACCCACGTCGCCTGCAGGAAAGTGGAGAAGGCGATCAGCGCGCGAGTCAGCAGCGGCAGGTTCTGGTGCGCGTGCTGGAAGACCTGGATCACCTGGGGCAGCACGTACACCAGCAGCGCGCCGACCACCACCAGCGCCACGCCCATCACGATGGTGGGATAGATCAGGGCGAGTGCGAGCTTGCCGCGCAGCTGCTGGCGGTCCTCGAGGTAGTCGGCGAGCTTGCCGAGCACCCGCGGCAGCTGGCCCGAGGATTCCCCGGCCGCCACCAGGGTGCGGAAGAGCTCGGAGAACACGTTGCGGAAGGACTCGAGGGCTTTGGCGACGGTGTTGCCGGCGATCACCTCGCCGCGAAGGGCCGCCAGCACCTGGCGCATGCGCTCGTTTTCGGCTTGCTCGATCAGCGCGTTGAACGCCTGCTCGACGGTCAGCCCGGCCTCGAGCAGCGAGGCGAGGCCGCGGGTGAACTGCGTGAGCTCGGTGGCCGAAAGCGCCACCGGACGCAGCCTCGCGCCGCCCGCCGGATCGTTGGCGGCGATGACCTCGACGCGATGGGGCGTGAGCCCCTGGTCGCGCAGCAGCCCGCGCGCCTGGCGCGCGCTGTCGGCCTCGAGGACGCCCTTGTGGACCTTGCCCTCGACGTTGTACGCCTGGTACCTAAATCCCGGCATCGATGACTTTCAGAACGGCTTCAACACAGAGGACACAGAGGATCACAGAGGTGGCACAGAGGAAATGAAATGACCGAGTTCTCCGGGCAGCGTGATGCATTTCGACTCCTT
>JANNKG010000573.1:0-5769 GCA_031396185.1 Burkholderiales bacterium
TCGACGGCCGCGCGCAGCACCTTCTCATTCTCGGGCCTGACCTCGACCTCGGCCACGGGCAGCTCGAGCGTGTGTTCGCGGAAGCGGTCGAGCCGGGGCCAGCCTTTCGTCGGCAGGTACTCGCCGTCCACGCGCAGGTGCGACACGGCCTTGCCGAGCGCCCATTTTGCGAGGTCGGCATAGAAGCCCTTGCGGTTGATGACCAGCGGCGCGAGAAGCGCGATGGTCTTGCCGCGCTGCTCCTTCATGAGGCGCGCCACGATCGCATCGACGCTCTGCGGCTCGATGGCGACGTCGCACGCCGGGCAGTACTGGGTGCCGAGTTTCACGAACAGCAGGCGCAGGAAATGGTGGATCTCGGTCTGGGTCGCGACCGTGCTCTTGGAGCCGCCGCGACTGGTGCGCTGCTCGATCGCCACCGTCGGCGGGATGCCGAAGATCGCGTCCACGTCGGGCTTGGTCGCCGGCTGCACGAATTGGCGCGCATAGGCGTTCAGCGACTCGAGGTAGCGCCGCTGGCCCTCGGCAAAGAGGATGTCGAAGGCGAGCGTCGATTTGCCAGAGCCCGAGACGCCGTTAATCACGGTGAACTTGTCGCGCGGAATTTCGACGTCGATGCCCTTCAGATTATGCTCGCGCGCTTGGCGCACCGAGATGCACTTGGGGGGCTTGTAGGGAATGCGGGGCTGCGCTTCAGAAAAAGCGGGAACGCCGATGGCCGCAGATGAATGCGACGATGAACGCAGCTCGGGCGTGAGCGCGGTTTCATAAGCGATCAGGGCCTTGCCGGTGTGGGAGGCGGCGATCTTCATCACCTGCTCGGGCGTGCCCACGGCCACTACCTCGCCGCCCGCCTCGCCGCCCTCGGGTCCCAGGTCGATCAGCCAGTCGGAGGCGCGGATCACGTCGAGGTTGTGCTCGATCACGACCAGCGAATGGCCCGCGGCGATGAGCTTGCGGAACGAGGCGAGCAGCTTCGAGACATCCTCGAAATGAAGCCCGGTGGTCGGCTCGTCGAAGAGGAAGAGGCGCGTGCCCTTGGAGCGCGCATCGGGCCGCTTGGGCAACATCGAGATCGATCGCCCCGACGCTTCCGCGAGGTGTCCCGCCAGCTTCAGGCGCTGCGCTTCGCCCCCGGAGAGGGTCGGCACCGGCTGGCCGAGGCGCAGGTAATCGAGGCCCACGTCCACCAGCGGGCGCAGTCGGCGCACGATGTCCGAGTCCGCATCGAACGTCGCCACCGCCTCGGCAATCGTCAATTCGAGTACCTGCGCAATGCTGCGCCCGTCGACTTTCACTTCGAGCACTTCGTCACGATAACGCGTGCCGTTGCAGTCGGGACAGCGCAGGTACACGTCGGAGAGGAACTGCATCTCGACATGCTCGAAGCCATTGCCACTGCATGTTGCGCAGCGTCCGTTGCCCGAATTGAAGCTGAAAGTACCCGCGGTGTAGCCGCGCGTGCGCGAGTCGGTGGTGGCCGCGAACAGCTCGCGAATGGCGTCGAACGCGCCCACGTAGCTCGCCGGGTTCGAGCGCGTTGTCCGCCCGATCGGCGTCTGGTCGACGAACACGATGTCGTTCACGTGGTTTGCGCCGACCAGCTCCCGAAAGGCGCCGGGCGTCTCGGTGGGCTTGCCGAGGTGCTTGAGCAGCGCCGGATGCAGGACGTCCTGCATCAGCGTCGATTTGCCCGAGCCTGACACGCCGGTCACGCACACCAGGCGGCGCAACGGGAAGTCGACGTCGATGTCCTTCAGGTTGTGCTCGGACGCGCCGCGGATACCCACCGAAACCGTGCCGTAGAGGGGATCCTTCGCCAGGTCGTTGGGAATTTGCATGCCCGGGATGCGCACCTCCTCGCCGGGGCGGCGGGCGTCGGCGCGCTTGCGCCCCGACAGGTATTCGGCGGTCAGCGTGTGCGCTCGCTTGAGCTCCCCGGGCGCTCCGAAGAAGACGATCTCACCGCCGCGCTCGCCCGGGCCCGGGCCCATGTCGAGCAGCTTGTCCGCCTCGAGCATGATCTGCGGGTCGTGCTCCACCACCACGAGGGAGTTGCCGGCATCGCGCAGGCGCTTCATCACCTCGATCACCCGGCCCATGTCGCGCGGATGCAATCCGATCGACGGCTCGTCCAGGACGAATAGGGTATTCACGAGCGAGGTGCCGAGTGCCGTGGTGAGATTGATGCGCTGCACTTCCCCTCCGGAAAGCGTGCGCGACTGGCGATCGAGCGTGAGATAGCCGAGGCCGACCTTGCCAAGGTATCCCAGGCGCGAGCGGATCTCGCCCATGAGGAGCGCGGTCGCCTCGTCCAGGGGCGCGGGCAACTCGATTGCCGCGAACAGCTCGCTTAGGCGATCGACGGGCATCAGCATCATGTCCTGGATCGACCGGCCCGCGACTCGCCACAGCAGCGACTCGGCCTTGAGGCGGGTTCCGTGGCAGGTGCCGCACTGCGTGTACGCGCGGTAGCGCGACAGCAGGACGCGCACGTGCATCTTGTAGGCTTTGGTCTCCAGCCACGCGAAGAAGCGCTGCACGCCGTACCAATGGGTCTTGCCAGACTTGTTCCAGCTGACCCAGTCGGGATCGCCCTCGATCACCCAGCGGCGGTCGGCCTCCGGCAGGTCGCGCCAGGCGATGTCGAGCGCCACGCCCCGCTTGCGCGCGAATTTCACCAGGTCGTCCTGCGACTCCCCGTAACTCTTCGACTGGAAGATCTTGACCGCGCCCCCGCCGAGCGTCTTCGACTCGTCGGGAATCACCAGGCCGTAATCGACGCCGATGACGCGACCGAAGCCGCGGCAGGTGTCGCAGGCGCCGATCGGGGAGTTGAACGAGAACCGTGCCGGCGTGGGATCGGAGTAGTGGATGTCGCAGGAGGCGCAGTGCAGGTCTGTGGAGAATCTCCAGCACTTGTCGCCTTCCTCGCCGACGAACACGTTGGCCTTGCCCACGCCAACCCTCAAGGCCGCTTCGATGGCCTCCACCACGCGCGCCTTCTCGGCGCTTGCCATCTTGACCCGGTCCTGTACCACTTCGAGACGCGCCCCGTTACGCGAATGGATGCGCGTGTACCCCTGCCCCTGGAGGAGCTTGGTGACCTCCTCCTCGGTGAAGTTGGCCGGCACGTCGATGGGGAAGGTGATCACAAGGCGCGGGTCGCCCGCGGCGGCCCCGCGCGCAAGCATCTCTGCGTAGATCGACTCGGGGTTGTCGCGCCGCACCGGCTGCGCGCACTGCCTGCACACCAGGTGGCCCGCGCGCGCGAACAGCAGCTTCAAATGGTCGTTGATCTCGGTCATCGTCCCGACCGTGGAGCGCGAGGTGCGCACCGGGTTGGTCTGGTCGATGGCGATCGCCGGGGGGATGCCCTCGATCGAGTCGACCTGCGGCTTGTCCATCCGGTCGAGGAACTGGCGCGCGTACGGCGAAAATGTCTCGACGTAGCGCCGCTGGCCCTCGGCATAGAGCGTGTCGAACACCAGCGACGACTTGCCCGAGCCCGATGGCCCGGTCACCACCACCAGCTCGCCGGTGGGGATATCGACGTCGAGATTCTTGAGGTTGTTCTGGCGTGCGCCGCGGATGCGGATCGATTCGCCGGCTTCGTCGTTCAATGCAGCGGCGTCGCCCGCGGGGGCGGAGGAGAGGTCGTTCATGGAGTCTCGGGCAGCAGCGCCCGCGGGGAGCGCTGGAAACAGGGAAGAAGCAGCTTCTATTCTAAGCGTCCTGGAAATGGAAATGGGGCCGGGCATTTCGGCCCGACCCCACCCATGCTGCCTCTTATTTAGGGCTGGTTCCGCCCTATTTCAAGCGGCAATTTCCTCGGGCTGCGGCAGCGCTGCCACGAACTCGTAGGCCGGCTCCGTGAGGAAATCCACGAAAGCGTCGTCCGCGACCAGGCGGTCGAGCAGCCAGGCGGCCTCGTCGAACCGCGCGCCGAACGCCCCTGGACTGCCCCCTGCCTTTTTCAGCTCCTCCCCCAGAATCTCGCGGAACAACTCGATGGTGATCTTGCGTCCGTCGTCCAGCACGCCCTTCGGGCTACGGATCCACTGCCAGATCTGCGAGCGCGAGATCTCGGCGGTGGCCGCGTCTTCCATCAGATGGTTGATCGGCACGCAGCCGTTTCCGCCGAGCCACGAGCCGACATAGCCCAGCGCGATGGCAACGTTGGTGCGCAGTCCGGCCTCGGTGATCGGGCCCTGCGGCCCGAAAGCGAGCAGATCCTTCGCCTTCACGCAGACGTCTTCGCGCTTGCGGTCGAGCTGGTTGGCTCCGGGCATGATGCGGTCGAACACGGCCTTGGCGACCGGGACCAGCCCCGGGTGCGCGACCCAGGTGCCGTCGAAGCCGTCGTTGGCCTCGCGCTCCTTGTCGGCGACCACCTTCGCCATGGCGGCGTCGTTGGCCTTCGCGTCGTTCTTGATCGGGATCTGTGCGGCCATGCCGCCCATCGCGTGGGCTTGGCGTCGGTGGCAGGTCTTCACCAGCAGCTGGCAATAGGCGCGCAGGAACGGGCTCGTCATCGTCACCTGGGCGCGGTCGGCCAGCACGAAGTCGTGGCGGCGGAGCTTCTTGATGCAGCTGAAGATGTAGTCCCAGCGCCCGCAGTTCAGGCCCGCGGAGTGGTCGCGCAACTCGTAGAGGATCTCGTCCATCTCGAAGGCCGCGGGCAGGGTTTCGATCAGCACGGTCGCCTTGATGGTGCCGCGCGGCAGGTTCATGCGCGCTTCAGCCTCGTTGAAGACGTGGTCCCAGAGGCGCGCCTCGAGGTGGCTCTCGATCTTCGGCAGGTAGAAATACGGCGCGCTGCCACCGGCCACGAGGCGCTCGGCGTTATGGAAGAAGAAGAGGCCGAAGTCGAAGAGCGAGGCCGAGACCGGATCGCCGTCGATCAGAACGTGGCGCTCCAGCATGTGCCAGCCGCGCGGGCGCACGATCAGGGTCGCGGTCTTCTCGTTCAGCTGGTAGCACTTGCCCTCGGGGCTCTTGAAGCCGATGGTGCGGTCCACCGCTTGCCGGAGGTTGATCTGGCCGCGGATCATGTTGTCCCAGGTCGGCGTGCTCGAGTCCTCGAAGTCCGCCATGAAAGTCGATGCGCCGGAGTTGAGCGCGTTGATGATCATCTTGCGTTCCACAGGCCCGGTGATCTCCACGCGGCGATCCTGGAGGTCCGCGGGCACCGGCGCCACGGTCCATTCGCTCTCGCGGATCGGGCGCGTCTCCGGCAGGAACCCGAAGGTCTCGCCCGCGTCCAGCCGTGCCTGGCGATCGGCGCGCGCTTGCATGAGATCGCGGCGGCGCTGCTCGTACTTGCGGTGCAAGTGCGCCACGAAACCGATGGCCTGGGGCGTGAGGATGCGGTCGTACAGGTTCGGCTGGTGGGGCGGGACCTGGATGCCGGGAATGGGGAAGCTGTCGCGTTTCATGGGGTTTCTCCGGGTCAGTCGGCCGCGGCCGCTTGCTCTTGGCGGATCGGCGTGGCCTGCGTGAAGAACTGCTCATCCTCGGTGGAGCCGTGCAGCGCCGTGGTGGACGACTTGCCCGCCTGGATCACCTGGGTCACGTCGTCGAAGTAGCCGGTGCCCACCTCGCGCTGGTGCTTGACCGCCGTGAAGCCGCGCTCGGCCGCCGCGAACTCCTTCTGCTGCAGCTCGACGAACGCGGTCATGTTGTTGCGCGCGTAGCCGTAGGCGAGGTCGAACATGCCGTAGTTCAGGGCGTGGAAGCCGGCGAGCGTGATGAACTGGAACTTGTAGC
>JANNKG010000583.1:0-4791 GCA_031396185.1 Burkholderiales bacterium
CTCATGGTGCGGCTGGATGCGCGCCTCACGCTCGTGGTCGCGGGCTGCGTGGCGCTCGAGCTGGTGGCGTGGCACGGGCTCGCGCGGCGCACCGGCGAAATCTCCCAGGAGCTCTCGGTGCAGGCCGGCACGCTCGCGGGCATGGCCACCGGCGGGCTCGCCAATATCGAGAGCATCAAGGCGGGGGGGCAGGAGACGGCGCTATTCCGCAAGTGGCTGGGCCTGCAGATGCAATACCTCAACGCATCGATCCGTTCCCAGCGCATCACCCTCTGGCTGGGCCAGGCGCCGTCGCTCCTCGGCCTGGCCGCGCACCTCGCAGTGCTCGGCATCGGCGCCTTTCTCATCATCGAGGGCGACGGCTTCTCGATCGGCGACCTGGTCGCCTTCCAGGTGCTGCTCGCCGGATTTACTGCGCCCATACATGCGCTCTTCTCGCACACGCAGAAATTGCAGACGCTGCGGGGCGACCTATCGCGGCTGGACGACGTGCTGCACCACAAGCCTGAGGCGGGGGTGAGCGTGCATCGCGATCCCCCGGTGGCTTCGCCGCCGATCTCCGGTGGCCTCGAATTCCGCAACGTGACCTTCGGCTACAGCCGGGGAGACGCGCCGCTGATCGAGAATTTCTCGATGACCCTCAAGCCCGGCGGGCGCGTAGCCCTGGTGGGCGCCTCGGGCTCGGGCAAGTCCACGGTTGCGCGCCTTGCCGCCGGGCTCTACCCGCCGTGGAGCGGCGAGATCCTCTTCGACGGCAAGCCGCGCTCGGTGTACGAGCGCCCGCACCTCGCCGCTGCCGTCGCCTACGTCGACCAGGACGTGGCGCTCTTCGAGGGCACGGTGCGCGACAACCTGACGCTTTGGGAGAGCGCTTCCGATGAGTCGGTTCACGCGGCGCTGCGCGACGCGGCCATCGATTCCGAGATCCTGCATCGCGAGGGCGGGCTCGATGCGCCGCTGCAGGAAGGCGCGCGCAACCTGTCGGGCGGGCAGCGGCAGCGCCTCGAGATCGCGCGCGCACTGGTGCGCAACCCCGCGCTGCTGATCCTCGACGAGGCCACCAGTGCGCTCGATCCGACCTCGGAGGCCGCGGTGGAGGCCAACCTTCGCAGCCGCAAGGTCACCTGCCTGGTCGTCGCCCATCGCCTCTCCACCGTGCGCGATGCCGACGAGATCCTGGTGCTCGAGCGCGGCCGCGTGGTCGAGCGCGGCCGCCACGACGAGCTCGCCGCCCGGCCCGGCGGCCGCTACGCCGAGCTGGTCGCCTCCGAGACGACGGAGGTCTGATTGGGCGATCCCGGACTCTCCCTCAAGTGCGCCACCCTCCTCGCCGCCTGGCGCCTGCTCGGGGACCGGCCGCTCAATCCGCTTTCGACTTCCGCAAGGACCATCAAATGGCCGGTGCCCGATGCCGGTCACCCATTGCCGGAGGAGGCGGTCGATGCGGTCGAGGAACTGGCGCTCGGCGCGGGAATGCGCAGCCGCCGCGTGATCCTCGACGCCCAGTGGTGGAAGCAGGCGGCCACGCCGATGCTCGCGCGCGTGGCGGACCGGCGCAGGGTGAATCGCGGCGAGGAGCCTCCGCAAAGCGCCTCGCTCGCAGCAGGCACGGGATGGGTGGCGCTGCTGCCGCAAGCGCGGGGCGGCTACCGGATGTTCGCCGCCTATCCCGACGAGGACACGGTGGTCGAGTGGCCGCTGGACGACGGGGTCGCGGCGCGCCTCGCGCCCTTCGCATTCACCTTCCACAAGCGCTTCGCGCCCCGCGCGCTCAGGGCGCCCGATATCCTGCGCTTCGCCTTCTCGCAAGGCGGTCGCGACCTGGTGCTGCTGCTGATAGCCGGTTTCGTGGCAGCGCTCATCGGGCTCCTCACCCCCGTGGCCACCGGCTGGCTGATCGACCGGGCGATTCCATCGGGCTCGGCACG
Organism: Burkholderiales bacterium; assembly: GCA_031396185.1. GTDB lineage: Bacteria > Pseudomonadota > Gammaproteobacteria > Burkholderiales > Usitatibacteraceae > Usitatibacter. Next base: position 1,929 of record JANNKG010000583.1, read on the forward strand.
CTCCGTGGGAGGTGTCATCGCCGCCCTCGGGCTTGCGGGCGTGACGCTGATCGCGCTCGACCTGTTGCGAAGCTTCGCGGTGCTGCGCTTCGAGGCCCGGGTCGGCGTCGCCATGCAGGCGGCACTCGTCGACCGGGTGATCTCCGCGCCCGCCCGCTTCTTCCGCGCGTTCTCGAGCGGCGACCTGGCGCTGCGCATGGCGAGCGTGAGCACCGTGCAGCGAACCATCACCGGCTCGACCATCTCCACCTTCGTGACCTCGCTCTTCCTGTTCGCGAACCTCGGACTGATGCTCGCCTACAGCCCGGCACTCACCCTGGCCGCCGCCGCGATCGTGTTGCTGGTGATCGCGCTGTCGACCACGATCGGCTTGATGCGCCTCAGGGTGGGACCCCGCATCGAGGCGCTCGACGGCAAGCTCTCGGCCATGAGCTTCGAGGTGTTCGCGGGCATCTCCAAGCTGCGCGCCGCGGCGGCCGAGCCTCGCGTCTACGAGCAGTGGTACGCGAAGTACGAAGAGTTCCGCGACGCCAATGGCGTGAGCGCACGTCTGTCCAACTATGAATCGGTGGCGCTGTCGCTCTTGCAGCCCGCGGCCACGATCCTGGTGCTCGCCCTCGCGTGGCGGCTGTCGGCAGGGTCTCCCATGACCACCGGCGACTTTGTCGCCTTTCACGCCGCCCTCTTTGCGCTCCTCGGCGGCGTGCACGGGCTGGTTTCGACGGTGCTCGACGTAGTGAACCTGAAGCCGGTCTGGGACCGCGCGCGCCCGATCCTCGACACCCCGCCCGAGGACGCGCACGGCAGCGGCGCGCGCCACGACCCCGAAGGCCGGATCACGATTTCCGGAATGGGCTTCGCCTACCCCGGTGGCCCGCCCGTGTTGAAGGACATCGACCTCGATATCCGGCCCGGCGAGTTCGTGGCGATCGTGGGCGCGAGCGGCTCGGGGAAATCGACGCTGTTGCGGATGCTGCTGGGCTTCGAGGCGCCCGATAGCGGCTTCATTCGCTACGACCTGAAGGACCTCGCCACGCTCGACCTCAAGCATTTGCGCAGCCGCCTCGGCACTGTGCTGCAGGGCGGCAAGCTCTGGGCCGGGGACCTGCTCACCAACATCGTGGGCACGTCCAATGCGGGACCCGAAATGGCCTGGGAAGCCGCGCGCACCGCGGGCCTGGCCACCGACATCGAGGCAATGCCGATGGGCCTCTACACGGTGGTGGGCGAGGGGCTCAGCACGCTATCGGGGGGCCAGCGCCAGCGCGTGCTGATCGCGCGCGCCCTGGTCCATGATCCCCGAATCCTGCTGCTCGATGAGGCGACCAGCGCCCTCGACAATGTGTCGCAGGCGACCGTGCTCGCAGGGCTGGCGCGACTCGACGCAACCCGCATCGTGATCGCGCATCGACTGAACACGGTGCGCAATGCCGACCGCATCGTGGTTCTGGAAGGAGGCCGGATCGTCCAGCAGGGGACGTTCCAGGAGCTCGCGGAGCAGCGCGGACCGTTCTCCGCGATGCTCGCGCGACAGGTGGCCTGAAGCTAGTTCTTCTTGTTCGGGACGCTGACCGAAGCGATCTTGGTGCCCGAGGTGTCCGGCTTCTCGCGCGACGCCGTCACGACGATGCTTTCCATCTTGACCACTTTGGCCTCGGGCGGCAGCCGCTTGGCCGTCACCACGATGGTTTCCATCTTGCGCACTTCCTGCCCGCCGGACACGCCGTCCAACTGCTGCTCGGAAAGTTCGCCTTCCTGCTTCTTGTCTTGCTGGGACATGGTTGCCTCCAACCGGGATGAATGATGCGAAGCCAATTTATCACGGCGCCACGCGGCCTTCTGCGTAATTTTCGGCAGTGGCAGCGTGGAAACCTCACCCGGGGATTGGACGTATTTCACTAGGCGAAACGCCCCTGGGGGCTCGTCCGGCGGCACAGATGTTGCCTTGCAATGCCTGAAGTGCCTGCCAAGCGAGGGCATTCGTGCGCCGGTCGATGGCCGTGAAATCGCGGAGAATGGCGCCCATGAGCTACGACCCCCGTCCCCTCATCAAGGAGATCGCCCGCGGCAAGCACGCGCGCAACCTCACGCGGGAGCAGGCGCGCGAGCTGTTCGCGGCGATCTTCGCGGGCGAGGTTTCGCAGATCGCGCTCGGCGCGATCCTGGTCGCGCTGCGGGTGAAGGGCGAGAGCCCCGAGGAGCTCGCCGGGATGATGGATGCGATCGCGAAGCACGTGAGGCCGGTGCGCCTGGCCTCGCGGCGCGCGCTGCCGGTGATCCTCCCCACCTACAACGGTTCGCGCAGGATTGCCAACCTCGTCCCGCTGCTGGCATTGCTGCTCGCCCGCGAAGGGGTACCGGTCCTGTTGCACGGTGCGACGCAGGAGCCGCAGCGCGTCGGCAGCTTCGAGATCCTGGCGCTGCTTGGCCACCCGCCCGCCGCCTCCATCGACGAGGCCGAGGAGCGGCTCGAGGACCGCCGGCTCGCGCCGGTGCCGATCGAGGTGCTCGCGCCGGACCTTGCGCGGCTGATCGATGCGCGCCTCGCCGTGGGCGTGCGCAACAGCGGGCACACCATCGCCAAGCTGCTGCTGCCCCAGGGCGTGGAGGCCGCAGGGGCGTGCCGTTTCATATCCGTCACCCATCCCGATTTCATCGTGCTGATGCGCGCGCATTTCGCCGCGTTCCCGGCGAACGTTTTCCTGATGCGCGGCGTCGAGGGCGAGCCGGTCGTGCGCCTGCACGCGCCCCAGCCGATCGAGCAGATCGACGGCGTGGGCACCATGGTCACGCACTTGATGGGCGACGGCGAGTCGCAGCCGGTGCTTCCCGCCCGCGACGCGCATGCCACCGCGCTCTGGAC
>JANNKG010000002.1:0-2931 GCA_031396185.1 Burkholderiales bacterium
GACCATCGCCGCCGGCGCCACCATCTCGAAGGACGTTCCGCCCGGCGGCCTCACGCTCACCGAGAAGAAGCAGGTCACCAAGCCCGACTGGAAGCGACCGAAAAAGGGGAAGTAGCAACGCTTTCCCGCGAATCACATTCCCGCTGGCGACCCGGTATGTCCCCGTCACGCGTCGTTGAGCGGCGCGAAGCGTCCGCTCCAACGACCGCCCCGCTGGTTCACCACCTGGCAGGTGGTTTCTTATTTATCGTTATGTAGCGGTTCTCCACCGTGATATACCCACCCGCGGTCAGGTCGCGGAAGATGCGGCTCACCATGTCGCGCGATGCGCCCACGCGCTCGGCGATCTCCTGCTGGGTGAGCTTGTCGGGAATCATCAGCTTGCCGTCCTTCTCGACGCCCATGTTGAGCAGCAGGCGCGCCACGCGCCCATAGACGTCCAGCAGCGCGAGGTCCTTCATCCCGCTGGTGGCGAGCCGGGCGCGATCGATGATTTTCGAGATCATGTCCAGGGCGAAGTCGGGATCCCTGCGGATCGCTTCCCGGATCGGATCGCGGGCGGCGACCGAGAAAGTACTGGGTTCGAGCGTCATGACCGAGGCCGAGCGCGGCTTGCCGTCCAGCGCCATCTCGCCCACGTACTCTCCCGGGCCCTGGGTGTCGAGGATCATCTCGTGACCCTCGGTGTCCGAGATGAACACCTTCACCCTGCCCGTGAGGATCACGAACACCGAGTCGCTCGAATCGCCCTCGGTGATGAACACGGTGTTCTTGGGATAGGTGCGCAGGCGCCCCAGCGCGGCGAGTTGCCGCACGAAGGTATCGGCGATTCCCTGAAGTTGCGCGGCGCTCGGCGTATCCCCAGTCATTTTTTTTCGGGAGCGCGGGAGATGGAGCGGGCAGTCTATCACCCGGCAGGTGGCGCGTTAAGATAGCGCCACCATGGAACCCCACGACGACGGCGGACGCTCCGCGATGCGCGCCATCGGCGTCGCGGCGCTTGCGCTGGTGGGATTCATGCTCTCGCTCCTGCCGGTTACCGAGCGCGTCGACGCTTCACTCCTCGATATCGAATGGCGGGTGCTGCGACGCTTCGATCCGCGCCCCGCGCCCGCCGATATCGTCATCGTCGGCATCGACGAAGCGACGGTCGCATCGGTGCCCGAGCCTGCGGGAATCTGGCATGCGACGCTGGGCCGCGCGCTCGCGAAGATCGCCTCGGCCAAGCCTCGCGCCATCGGCCTTGCGCATCCGCTGCCGGAGCGCTCCTATGACGGGGTGAAGCCGGGCCTCGACCGCGCCCTCTTCGACGGCCTGGCCGCCGCGGTGGAGAGCGGGCCGTTCGTGGCGGTGCTGAGCATCGATGCGCGCACTCGCGCGGCCAAGAACGTGCATCTGCCCTACCTCGCCCTGCTCGGCGAGTCGCGCCTCGGCATCGACCTGGCCGCGCGCGACGCCGATGGCGTTGCGCGGCGCTACGCACTCGCCGTGCCGACGGAGGATGGCGGCTTTCCCACGCTCGAGGGTCGCCTGTGCCGCGCGCTCAAGCGGGCGTGCTCCGAGGGCCTCATCCACTTTGCGCTCGGCGAGCCGTTCACTTACGTGTCCCTCAAGAACCTGCTCGCCATGACCGACACGGTGCTGCTCGAGCGCCTGTTCCGCGACCGCATCGTGCTGGTGGGCGATGCCCAGGCGTTTACCAACCGGATCGACGTGCCGCTCAACCTGGCGGGCTGGGAGTCGGAAGCGCGCAATTCCCCCGGCATCGTGGTGCACGCGCAGACGCTTCGCACCGCGTTGGCGGGCGCCTCTCCGCGGCAGGCGCCGCAACCGCTGGTGGTCATCCTCCTTTCCCTTGCAGCGCTGGTGTTCCTGGTTCGCGATCCGCGCATGTCCGCGGTCACCGGGTTGCTGCTCGCCGCGGGCACGGTGATCGTGGCCACCGTGGCATTGCGCGGCGGGTTCTTCGTACCGGCAGCGGCGGTCCTGGTCACCCTGCTCCTGGCGGTCTCTGCGCGCGCGGCGCAGGCCTATCGCGACCGCAACAAGCCCTAGGGCGTTATGTCGGATTTTCCGCAGGCGGGATGCGCACTATGCGACTGCTGTCGGGCCGGTATCGACGCATGATGTCCACAGGTTCGCGGGTTACCTCCTCTCCCGCGACTCGCTGGGCGACGTGAGGCCAAGAGCATGACGCCCTCCTTTGAACTCTCCCCGGTCCCCAGGCCGGGGAGAGCTTGTTTTTTTGTGCCTCGCCGACGCGTGAGAGAATGAATCCATGTGCGGAATCGTAGGTGCAATCGCCAGTCGTAACGTCGTCCCCATCCTCACTGAGGGTCTCAAGCGGCTCGAGTACCGCGGCTACGACTCCGCGGGCATCGCAGTGGTCAACGGCGGAATTCGCCGGGTCCGCCGCGTGGGCCGGGTCGCCGAGATGGAGAACGCCGCCCGCGCCGAGGACCTGAAGGGAATCCTCGGCATCGCCCACACGCGCTGGGCGACCCACGGCGGGGTGACCGAGCCCAATGCCCACCCGCACGTCTCGATGGACGAGATCGCGGTGGTGCACAACGGCATCGTGGAGAATCACGACGAGCAACGCACGCGCCTGAAGGCGCTCGGCTATCGCTTCGACTCGCAGACCGACACCGAAGTCGTGGCCCACCTCATCCACCATTACTTCAAGCAGTCGCGCGACCTTTTCGAGGCGACGCGCAAGGCGGCCGCGGACCTGCGCGGCGCCTTCGCGATCGGGGTGGTGGCGCTCGCCGAGCCCGACATGATGGTGGGCGCGCGCATGGGCTGCCCACTGGTGGTGGGCCTGGGGGAGGGGGAGAATTTCCTGGCTTCCGATTTTTCGGCGCTGGTCTCCGAGACCAAGCGCGTGATCTACCTCGAGGACGGCGACGTGATCGCGCTGCGGCGCGGCGG
>JANNKG010000029.1:0-2324 GCA_031396185.1 Burkholderiales bacterium
CCAGGGCCTCAAGCTGCAGGCGGGGATGACCTTCACCATCGAGCCGATGATCAACGCCGGCAAGCGCGATATCCGCCAGCTGAACGACGGCTGGACCATCGTCACCGCCGACCACTCCCTCTCCGCGCAGTGGGAGCACACCATCCTCGTCACCGCCGACGGCTACGAGGTGCTCACCGTTTCGGCGGGCACGCCGCCCCCGCCCGCCTTCGCGACCGAGCAGACGACCAACCTCGTCGGTTGAGCTCCGCCACCGCGCCGCCGCCCGCGGCCCCTGAAGCAACCCGCTCCACCGCAGCCTCCGAGCTGCGCGCATGGCTCAAGGTGCGCCGCGACGAGCAACGCCTGCTCTACCTCAAGCGCGCGAACCCGGCACGAACCCTCGTCGAGAACGCGGCGCTGGTGGACACCGCGCTGCAGGAACTCTGGACCCGCACCGTCGCCGATCCCGCGATTGCGCTGGTGGCGGTGGGTGGCTACGGCCGGGGCGCGCTCTATCCCCATTCCGACGTCGATGTGCTGGTGCTGCTGCCTGACGGGCAGGCGCCCGGAACCGAGATCGAGAACTTCATCCACGCGCTCTGGGACATGGGCCTGGAGCCCGGCCACAGCGTGCGCACCGTTTCCGAGTGCGAGGAGGAGGCGGCGAAGGACGTGACCGTCGATACCAGCCTGCTCGAAGCGCGCCTGATTGCCGGCAACATCCCGGTGCTGCTGGAGCTGGATGCACGGCTGCGTTCGCGCCGCGACGTGCGCGTGTTCTTCGAAGCCAAATTCCGCGAGCAGAAGCGGCGCCACGAGCGCTTCCAGGAAGCCGCATACAACCTCGAACCCAACATCAAGGAAAGCCCCGGGGGGCTGCGCGACCTGCAGATGGTGATCTGGCTGGCCCGCGCAGCAGGTTTCGGCACCTCGTGGAAGGCGCTTGCCGACGCCAACCTCATCACACCCGCCGAAGCCGCGGGCATCATGGTGAACGAGCGCATTCTGCAGGACCTGCGCATCCGGCTGCACTACCTCGCCAATCGCCGCGAGGACCGCCTGGTGTTCGACCACCAGATCGAGATCTCGCGCGCCTTGAGGCTACAGGGCAAGCCGGGGCTCGCGCCCTCGGACCAGCTGATGCGCCGCTACTATCTCGCCGCCAAGGCGATCTGGCGCTTCAACCAGATCCTGCTCGCCAACCTCTTCGACCGCGTGGCACCCCGCTCGGAGCGCAAGACGGAGAAGCTCGATGACCAGTTCCAGGTCGTGAACCTGACCCTCGAGATCATCGACGAGCGGCTGTTCGAGTCGAGCCCCGGCATGATCCTCGAGGCGTTCCGCCGGCTGCAGGACCACCGCGACATCATCGGATTCGGGCCGCAGACGCTGCGCGCCCTGTCGCGCGCGCTGCCGAAGGTCGGGCGCGGCTTCCGCGAAAGCGCCGAGAACCGCCGGCGCTTCATGGAGATCATGCGCAGCGAACGGCTCACGTGGACGCTCCGGAGGATGAGCCGCTACGGTGTCCTCGGCCGCTACCTGCCCGCCTTCGGGCGCATCGTCGGCCAGATGCAGCACGACCTCTTCCACGTCTACACCGTGGACGAGCACATCCTGATGGTGATTCGCAACCTGCGCCGCTTCCGCATCCCGCGCTTCGACCATGAGTACCCCTTCCTGTCGAAGCTGATGCAGGAATTCGACCGGCCCGAGGTGCTCTACCTCGCCGCACTTTTCCACGACATCGCCAAGGGCCGCGGCGGCGACCATTCGCACCTGGGCGTCCAGGACGCCGTGCGCTTCGGGCGCGCGCACGGCCTGGCCAAGGGCGACATCGAGCTGGTGACATGGCTGGTCGAGCACCACCTGGTGATGTCGTCGACCGCGCAGAAGCAGGACCTCGGCGATCCCGAAGTGATCTCGGGTTTCGCGACCCTGGTTCGCGACGAGCGCACCCTCACCGCGCTCTATATCCTCACCGTCGCCGACATCCGCGGCACCAGTCCCGCGGTGTGGAACGCCTGGAAGGGCAAGCTGCTCGAGGACCTGTACCGCCTGACCTTGCGCGCGCTCGGCGGCGCCCGGCCCAACCTGGACGCCGACCTGGAGGCGCGCAAGCAGGAGGCCACGCAGATACTCGCGCTGCACTCTGCCCTGCCGGGCACGGAAGTGCCGCTGTGGAAGACGCTTGAGCTGAGCTACTTTGCGCGCCATGACGCCGCTGAAATTGCCTGGCATGCACGCTCGTTGTGGCGCCATGTCCTGGGCAGCCAGCCGGTGGTCAGCGCCCGGCCCTCGCCGGTGGGTGATGGCCTGCAGGTGCTGGTGTACTCGCCCGATCG
>JANNKG010000170.1:0-1665 GCA_031396185.1 Burkholderiales bacterium
TTCTTCTGGCAATAATCGTCGGGGACGGAGGCAGCGCTCATCGGATCGCTTTCACGACCATCTTCGTCCAATCCCACGGGCCAAGCACCGGTCGATTCCGGAACACGTCGCCCTCGACGGCGTCGATCTTGTCGAGTATGGCGAGCCCGCCGAGCACCGTGGTGCGGATCTCGAGGCCGAGGCGTCCCGGCAGCGCACGTCCCAGGGGGGAACCCGCGAGCAACATCGCCCGCGCCCTTTCGCATTGGAATTCCATGAGCGCGCGCCACGGCGCATCGGCGCGTTGATCAGCGATTTGCTGCTCGCTCACCCCGAACCTCGCCAGGTCCTCCTGCGGGATATAGACGCGCCCCTTCTGCCAGTCCAACGCGACGTCCTGCCAAAAGTTCACCACCTGCAGTCCCGAGCACACCGCATCAGAAGCAATAAAAGGGTCAGACACTTTCATTCGATCCCCAAGGAAACTGACTGACCCTTTTATTGCGGTGAAGAGGTGGAGGAGCAGGCGGCCGATGGGGTTGGCGGAGCGGCGGGAGTAGTCCATCAGCTCGGCGAACGTGGCGTAGCGCTTCTTGACCACGTCCTGGGAGAAGGCGTCGATCAGGTCACGCAGCAGCGGCAGGGGTAAGGCGTACTCGCGCACCGCGGCGGCCAGGCGCGCAAACCGGGCATCGGCCGGCATGCCGCCCGCCTCGATTTCGTCTAGCGCCCGCGAGTACCGCTCCAGCCCCCGCAGGCGTGCCGCGTCGCTCAAATCCCCTTCGTCGGCGATGTCGTCGGCGCCGCGCGCGAACGCGTAGATCGCTTCGATGGGCGGGCGAAAGCGCGCCGGAAGCAGCCACGAGGCTACCGGGAAGTTCTCGTAATGATCGACGGGCAATGGGATGGAAGCGCTTGAATTTTCTGGATTATATCGGGGAGTTGGCGGTTTGCGGCCGCGCTCGGGACCCCCCTTTTTCGGGTATAATTCGCCGACCGCGAAAGTGGCGAAAGTGGCGGAATTGGTAGACGCACTGGATTTAGGTTCCAGCGCCGAAAGGCAATGTGGGTTCGAGTCCCTCCTTTCGCACCAGGTCGCTTCGAGGCACTCCCACAAGGAAAACTAGATGCAGCAAGCTGTCCAGAACACCCCCACCCCCAGCCCGCTCGAGCGCCACCACACGGTATCGGTGCCGATCGCCAAGATCGAGGCGGAAATCGCCACGCGGCTGAAGAAGCTCGCGCGCACCGTGAAAATGCAGGGCTTCCGGCCCGGCAAGGTGCCGCTGAAGATGGTCGAGCGCCAGTACGGCTTCCAGGTCCGCCAGGAAGTCCTGAGCGATGCCGTCCAGCAGTCGTTCGCCGATGCGGTGAAGGAGCAGAGCTACCGCGTCGCGGGCTACCCCCGCTTCCAGCCGGTGCAGGCGGCCCAGGGCGCGCCGAATGTCGAATACACCGCCACCTTCGAGGTGTATCCCGAGGTGAACCTGCCCGACGTCTCGGCGCGATCGGTGAAGAAGCCGGTGACCACCGTGACCGACGCCAATGTGGAATCCACCCTCGCCACCCTGCGCAAGCAGCGCGCCAAGTACAACCGCGTCGAGCGCCTGGCCAAGAACGAAGACCTGGTGAACATCGATTTCGAGGGCCTCATCGCCGGCCAGCCCTTCGAGGGCAACAAGGCGG
>JANNKG010000202.1:0-2337 GCA_031396185.1 Burkholderiales bacterium
GACGAGCAGGTCGAAGCCGTCAGTGGTGGAGCCTGCACTCCGGCAGAAATCATCGGAATCCTCGGACAACTGAAAGGCGGTTACGAGTCGCTGATCGATTTCACGTCGTACGTGATCGAACGCGTCGTCGCGAAGTAGCACAACTTCGGGCCGCCGCCCTCGGCCCAACCCCTGGAGAATCACCATGCGCTCCGGAAACGCCTCGGGATTCCAGATCACATTCTTGAGTTTTGCCGTCCTGCTGCTGGCGGTCCCCGTGAGCACCTATGTTGGCGAGCTGGTGGGCGCGACGAATGATGAGAGGACCTTCATCGGGCGCTTTCTACCCTTTGTCCTCGGGGGCGCCGTCCTCATCGTCTTTCCAGCGCTACGGCGTCGCGTAGTGGATCTGCTTTCCCGCCCGATTCCGCGCGAGCACCGCCCGGAGGTCGCACTGGTCGCAATTGGCAAGCTGTGCCTGGTGTTTGCTTTCGCCGGCGGTCTGGCCCTCCGATATTGGCTCACTGAGGGCAACGCCGCACTCGAACACCATATGAGGCAACCGTCCGTGGACGAGCAGATGGCACAGGCGTTCTCGGGACCGGGACTTCTTACTTCAATCCTGATCGGGGCAATCTTTGCTCCCGTCCTCGAGGAGGTCCTTTTCAGGGGATTGCTTTACCAAGCGTGGGAGCGCCGCTGGGGATGGATTCCCGCGATGGTTCTCACCTCGACCCTCTTCGGTCTGTATCACCCCATCTTCTGGGCCGCATTCACAAGCTCGGTCATCTGGGTGTGCCTCTTCCGCCGCACGGGCTCGCTCTGGGCATCGATCGTCGTGCACTCGTTCTTCAACCTGATGCTCTGGTATCCGCTGATGGGGCAGTTCGTCTTTCCGCGCGCGGAGCAAGCGGTGGGAGACATCAGTACCTGGGGACTACAGCTCGCGTGCCTGCTGTTCGCCTCGATCGCCCTGCCCGCGTACATCTGGATGTCGCGGAAGCCTTTCGACAACGATGCACCTCAGGGGCAGGCCTAGATGTCCTTGTTCCGCCGCGAGACCGAGGAAGCGAGGGCGAACGCCTGGCTCGGCAGGATCCTGCTCACGCGGCCGCTGTCGTTCACGGTGCTCACAGCAGCGGGACTCGCGATGGTCGCGGCGATCGGCGCTTACTTTGTCTTGGGGGAGTACACGCGCAAGGCGCGGGTGACCGGCGTGCTGGCGCCAGCGCATGGGATCGTGAAGATCGTGGCACAGCAGGCGGGGGTGGTTCAGCGGGTCTTCGTGCAAGAGGGGTCGAGCGTCGGTCGGGAAGACGCGGTGCTGATCATCGCGGACGGCCGTATCGCCGACGCCCGGCAAGACATCGGCTCCGCCGTCGCGATCCGGCTATCTGAGCGCAGGCAGTCTCTAGTCTCGCAGCGGGAGCACGCGCTGGCCGCGCTGCGCTCGGAACAAGCCCTCATCTCGCGGCGGCGCTCGGCATTGGATCGCGAGCTGCTGTTGCTTGAAGGCGAACTTGCGTCACTGGGGCAACGCGCCGGCCTGGCGCGCCAGTCACTCGAGCGCGCCCTCCAATTGGAAAGTACGGGCTTCGTATCGACCGCCGCGGTGGATCGCGAGCGCGATGCAGCGCTTGACCAGGAATCGCGCGTCGCGGCTATGCGACGCGCTCGCGTTGGCCTCGCGCGCGAAGCCGAAGGGACAGAGCTCGAGGCGCAGTCCGCGTACTCCCGTGCGCATGCTCAAGTGGCGGCCATCGACACGCAACTCGCCTCGCTCGCGCAGGAGCGAGTCGAGCGCGACCTCCAGTACCGCACCACCATCGCCTCCCCGGCCGCGGGATTTGTTGCCGCGGTCCTGGTCGAGCCGGGCCAGGCGATCATGCCGGGAACGACTGTCGCAACCCTCATTCCATCGGACTCGCGGCTCGAGGCCCACCTCTTCGCACCCTCGCGATCGATCGGATTCGTGCGCGCGGGCCAGGAAGTCCTGCTTCGCTTCCTCGCCTATCCGCACCAGAAGTTCGGCAGCCAGGTGGCGCGCGTCGTCACGGTCACACGCAGTGCGATTTCGCCCACGGACCTGGGGTTCGTTCCTGCCGATGGAAGCCGCGAGCCTCTCTATCGCATCAAGGTGGAGCTGTCGGCACAGTCGATCAGCGCCTATGGCCGGGAGGAGCCGCTCCAGCCGGGCATGCAGGTGGAGGCCGACATCCGGCTCGACCGGCGCCGCCTCATTGAATGGATCTTCGAGCCGCTGCTGAGCCTCGCCGGGCGCGCGTGATGGAGCGAAGCAGGACTTCCTGGCCCGCGCGCACGAACCCGATCGATCGCGAGGGTGCGAAGAGGTGGGCC
>JANNKG010000216.1:0-2024 GCA_031396185.1 Burkholderiales bacterium
CCTGCGGCTCGAGGACCTCTACGAGCGCGTGCGCTTCTTCCTCGACAAGGACGCCTTCCACGACCACCACGCATGCCTCACCGCGATGTTCGAGATCCTCGAGGTGGCGAGCCGCGCCGCCCTGACGAGCGACCTGCTGCAGGAGCTCGACCGGCAGCGCACCTTCCTCGACGCGCTGCGCCACAACCCCGCGATTTCGGAGGCCAAGCTGAACGGCGTGCTCTCGGAGATCGAAATTGCATTCGCCAACCTGCACGCCACCTCGGGCAAGACCGGCCAGAGCCTGCGCGAGAACGAGTGGCTGATGGCGATCAAGCAGCGCGCCGGCATCCCCGGGGGCACCAGTGAATTCGACCTCCCCTCGTATCACGCCTGGCTGCACCAGCCGGTGGAGCGCCGCCGATCGGAACTTGCCTCGTGGCTCAAGCCGCTGCTGCCGGTGCACGCGGCGCTGTCGATCGTGCTGCGGGTCCTGCGCGAAAGCGGGCGAACCTCCGCGCTCATCGCGTTCCAGGGGGTCTACCACCAGACCCCGGCGGAGAAGCCCGCGCAGATGTTGCGCCTGTCGGTGGGGGACGAGTTTGCGTGCGTTCCCGAGATCAGCGCCAACAAGTACGCGCTGAACGTGCGCTTCCTGCTGCCCGAGGGAGTGCAGAAGACACGCGTTTTCGAACAGGACGTCCCTTTCGAGCTGGCGTTCTGCAACTTGTGAGCATTCCCCCGAAGTCGGCGCGCCGCGTGGCGTGCCCCTCCTGCAGCAAGCCGGCGCTCTTCGCGCCGGCCAACCCCTCCCGCCCCTTCTGCAGCGAGCGCTGCCGCCTGACCGACCTGGGCGCCTGGGCTTCCGAGGCGTACCGCATCCCCGCCAAGCCGGCCGAGGACGATGCGGGGACAGACCCACCGGGCTCCGATCCCGCTTAATTGTTCCGCACCTTTTGCAGGCGCTTCGCCGCTCGGCTAAAATAGCGCGGTTTGGAGCGGCTCCTCCGATGGCTCCCGTGGACTCCCTGCCGTTTGTGCACCTGTCGAAGCCCAACCGATCGCTGGGCCTCGTGGCGCGGCGCTGGGTCGTCGGGGCGATCGCCGCTACGGCGCTCGGCGTCGCGGCGGGGGCCACCGCCTTTGGAGCTTGGCCGGTGATGCCTTTCGCCGGCCTCGAGGTCGCCGTCGTGGTGTTCGCTTTCCGCGTGCTGCGCGAGCACGACGCGGATTACGAGCGCCTCGAGATCGGCGAGCACGAGGTGCGGGTGGAGGCGCGGGACGCGCAGAGCGTCACGCGCTTCGTGGCGCATCGGCCGTGGGCCCGGGTGCTCATGCGTGAACGGGGGGCGTGCTGTACGCTGCGTCTCGTGTACGCGGGCCGCACAGTGCCGTTGGGGAGGTTGTTGTCGGACGAAGGAAGGCGCCACCTCGCGCAAAGTCTTCGCGGGCGGTTGCCGGTCACCGCGAATTAGAGAAAAACCTGCACATAAAAGGTCTGGCCATGTTTCTGAAGCACCTGCGCGCACCTACCCTCGCTGCCACGCTGCTGGCTTCCGCCACCGCGTTCGCCGACTACCAGATCGACATCCTCCCGCCCGCCTCTCCGATGGCGCAGGAAGCCTACGACCTGCACTTCGGCGTTCTGTGGGTGTGCGTGGCGATCTTCATCATCGTGTTCGGCGCGATGTTCTGGTCGATATTCAAGCACCGCCGCTCCGTGGGCGCCAAGGCGGCGCAGTTCCACGAGAACACTACCGTCGAGATCATCTGGACCGTGGTGCCGCTGGTGGTGCTGGTGGCGATGGCGTGGCCAGCCACCAAGACGATGCTTTCGATGAAGGACGCCTCCAACTCCGACATCTCCATCAAGGTCACTGCCTACCAGTGGCGCTGGGAGTACGACTACCTGCAGGAGGGCGTGCGCTTCAATGCGAACCTCTCCACCCCGCGCGAGCAGATCGAGGAGTACGGCAAGAAAGGCCCGCAGAAGAACCCCAACTACCTGCTGGAAACCGACAATTCCGTGGTGGTCCCGGTGGGCA
>JANNKG010000229.1:0-1840 GCA_031396185.1 Burkholderiales bacterium
TCGTTGGAAAGCTCCTCGGGCAGCATCGGGATCACGCGCCGCGGGAAGTACACCGAGTTGCCGCGCTCGTAGGCTTCGTTGTCGAGCGTGTCGTGGTGCTTCACGTAGTGCGACACATCCGCGATCGCGACCCACAGCCGGAAATTCTTGCCCTTGCGCTCGCAATACACCGCATCGTCGAAATCCCGCGCCGTCTCGCCATCGATGGTCACGAAAGCCAGCTTGCGAAGATCCTTCCGGCCTTTCAGGTCCTTCTCCGCCACGGTCTTCGGCAGGCGGCGCGCCGCCTCCATCTCCTGCGCACCGAACTCGTGCGGCAGGTCGTGCTTGCGCAGCGCAATCTCGATCTCCATCCCCGGATCGGCATAGTTGCCGAGGATCTCGATCACGCGCCCCACCGGCTCGGAATGCTTGGTGGGGTAGTCGGTGATCTCGGCGGTCACGACCTGGCCGGCCTTTGCCCCCATCAGGCTGTCGGGCTTGATGAGGATGTCCTGGTTGATGCGCTTGTTCTCGGCGATCACGAACGCCACGCCGCCTTCGAGGAAGAGCCGCCCGACCACCTTTTTGGCAGCGCGCTCGAGCACCTCGACGATCGAGCCCTCGCGGCGATTGCGGCGATCCACGCCGGTCACGCGGGCCAGCACCAGGTCGCCGTGCAGCACCGTGTGCATCTGCTTGGGACCGAGGAAGAGGTCGTCGGAGCCGTCCTCGGGCTTGAGGAAGCCGAAACCGTCGGCGTGCCCGATCACCTTGCCCTTGATGAGCCCCGCCTTGTCGGCGATGAGGATGTGGCCGCGGCGGTTGCGCAGCACCTGGCCCTCGCGCTCCATCGCGCCCACGCGGCGCTCGAAGCCCTCGCGCTGCTCGCCGGAAATGCTCAAGAGCTCGCGCAGGCGCTCCTCGGCCACGGGTACGCCCTCGGCCACGAGAACCTCGAGAATTTGTTCTCTACTGGGGATTTCGGTGGGATACCGATCCAGGTCTTTGGTTTTACTAGACAATCTTCGGCTCATTGCGTAAAATTTATTGTTTTCCGCGCCCAGATGGCGGAATTGGTAGACGCACCAGTTTCAGGTACTGGCGGGTAACACCGTGGAGGTTCGAGTCCTCTTCTGGGCACCAGGTTTCTTTTTCTTCGACAGTCGCCGATAGTATCAGCCACACCCAGACGGTGAGGCGCCGTGAGCAAAATCTATGACCAGCTGAGGAATGCGGCGTTCGCGCGCCGCAAGGCCCTCGAGCCGGTTCAACCCAGCACGCAGAAGCTCGACGATCCCACGGGCCAGTGGCGCGAGGAGATCGACGCGCGCCTGCACGCCGCGGACGTGGATTCAGGCGCGCCCGCCGCGCCCCCGGCCCCCCCCGACCTCAAGGCCCTCCTCGAGCTGCAGGCCGCCCTCGACGCGGAGCGCGCCCAGAACGAAAAAGCTGCGGCCGCGGCGGCCCGCAAGCGTGCGGAGGTGGAAGCCGCCGCGATGACGGCGGCGAGAATGGCCGCGGAGGAAGCGGCGATGGCCGCCGCCGCCATGCGGGAGCGGGAGCGCGCCGACCGCGATGCCGCCGAGAACGCCATGCTGCGCCTCGCCGCCGAGGCGCGGCTGATCGAGGCTTCGGTCGCCGCCACGCGCGCAGCGACCCACGCCCGCGAAGCCGCCGAGGATCGCATCCAGGCCGAGCGCGAGCTCAGCTTACGCATCCAGGAGCGCATCGACGCCGATCAGAAACGCGCCGAGAAGGAGGAGGCGAAGGCGATCGCAGAGGCGCAAGCGGGCTCCCATGCCTACGAGCGCATGCAGGCCGAGATTCACGCCGCCGACCTCTCGCAGCGCGCCGCCGA